>JAQGPI010000500.1 GCA_028293175.1 Verrucomicrobiaceae bacterium
CCGTGCGAGTAAGGAAACCGGCAATGGGGATGTCCCAGGGAATGCCGATGATCGAACTGGTGTCGATCCAAACGGGGCGGGCATTGCCCAAATCATCAAACTTCTGCGCTACGCGGCCATACAGGGGCACCTCCACCTGATACTCCGGTCGGACCAGCTTCCAGGGATTGCCGAAGCGTGTCCACGCATCGGGATGCTCCATTTGCTGACCATTGATAAACTCCTGCCGGAACAGACCGAATTCATAGTGAATGCCATAGCCCACGGCGGGCAGATCCATGGTGCTGAAGGAATCGAGGAAACAAGCGGCGAGACGCCCTAGACCACCGTTGCCGAGGCCCATGTCCTGTTCGGTGTTGAGGATGGTGTCAAGATCCTGGCCCAACTCGGCAAGCGCTTCCTTGGTAGACTGATAAAGGCCGGTGTTGCGCAGATTGCTTTCCAACAGCCTGCCCATCAAGTATTCTAGCGAGAAGTAGTTGATGCGCCGCACATTGCGTGAGCGGTGAGTGGCAACAGTGTCCCACACAGCGGCCATCATCCGATCACGCACCGCCATGGAAGTGGCATTGAACCAGTCGCGATCCCGCGCATCGGATACCTCGCGCCCCAGCGTCAGCCGCAGATGCTGGCGGATGCTTGATTTCATGGACGCAGGGGAATGATCGATCGAAACGTCAGGGCTGGTGGACATGGGAGAGGGAATTTAAAAAAGGAAAAAGGGCCTGAAAACAATTGGCGCAGTTATTACGGATGAAGCGCTGAAACTGGTCGGCGTGGATGATGTTTGTTGGCGGGTCACCACAAAACCCACTTCGGCAGTTCCTTGGGAGCCACCAGAAGGCAGATTTCGCCTTTCACCGTTTTTTGCTGATAGTGTTCCAGCAAAGACCGCGCCGAACCGCGCCGGTATTCTTCAAAGTGTTTGGTTAGCTCACGTGCCACAACGTGGCGGTGGTCAGGTGCCTCCTGGCAAATGATCGCCAGCGTGTCTACCAGGCGGTAGGGGGACTCGAAGTAGACAGAGGTGGCATCGCGTTCACGGGCGGCGGCGAGTTCCTTGGCGCGCTGGCCCTTCTTGTGAGGCAGAAAGCCGCCAAAATGGAAGGGAGTCGTGGGCAGGCCAGAACCCGCAAGGGCGGTGAGTACGGCCGATGGGCCAGGCAGTACCTCCACACGCAAGCCCGCGGCAATCACTGCCTGGGTGAGGCGCTGGCCGGGATCGGAAACAGTGGGCATGCCAGCATCGGAAATCAGCGCCACGATGCCGCCTGCAGCGATGCGCGCCGTTAGCTCGGGAATGCGGCGGGCTTCATTGTGCTCATTCAGGCTGATGAGCGGCTTGCTGATAGCGAAATGGTTGAGCAAGCGCGCGGAATGCCGTGTGTCCTCGCAGGCAATCACATCGGCACTCCGCAGAGTTTCCAGTGCACGCAAGGTGATGTCCTGCAAGTTGCCGATGGGCGTGGCAACCATGAACAAGCCCGGCGACCGGGCGGCGGGGACTGCTTCCAACGGGGTTTGAGGTGCGGTTTGGGAGGAAGGGCTCGTGCTCATCAGGGCCTCACCATCCGCCATCAAAACGGGTCAGTTTAAATTGTCTGATTCCGTTGTTCACCAGCCGTTGGATATTTCGCCTGCAAGTGTGACGGACATACGCTCGGCGGCTTCCGAAAGAAGCTGGCGCTCCGAGGTCTGCCAGTTGGCGTCCAAGGGAACATAGGAAGTAGCCTGCACCCGCCCTCTGTGGATCATCACGCCGGACGTATCCACCACCTTATAGTTGAGTTTCAGGCGACCCAGAAGCTCCTTGGTGCGCAAGGTGTTCGAACGGACCGAACGCCATTGAGAACGCTCGATTGTAGTGATGGTGCCTTTCAGCGTGGCTTCGCTATCGCTTTCATTGACGATCTGGTATGAGCCAGAAGCCTGGATTTGCTTGATGACCGCATTGGTCACCAGCACCGAAAGGCGTGGTTCAAGAGTCTCATTCTGAAACGTAGGAACATACAGCTTGGTGATGCCTTCCAATTTAGCAGGCTTTGCACCGTTGAACTGATAACCAGCGCAGCCAGTGAGGGAGAGAACAATCAGCGGACAGAACGAGAGCAGCCAGCGTTTCATGAGACAATAGGGAGGAATGGACTGGGGAGAGGTAAGGGATCAGGGCTTCTTGGTGTCTTCAGCCGCCGGAGGTGGCGGGATGGGAGCGTTGGCACCAGGAGCAGGAGGCACAGGTAGAAGAACGGGCTTGTCTGATCCCGCAGCTGGAGGCAGAAGGCTGTTGCCACCGACGGTGGCCGGAACATCCGCACGAGTGGGCAGGGACGGCTCCTGGATAGGAATGGGCATGAACTGATCGTTGTCCTTGCGCATTTTTGGCTTCTGGCTCAGGCGGGCCAGTTCAGGGGAAGGGGGACCTGCGTAATCGGCGCGGTGGCGAAGATCCACGGCGGCTGGCACAGTGTAATCATTTCCAGGGGTGTTGCGCTTGGTGTCTGCCACATCGGCGGGGCTGCTGGCGGCGAGGTTGGAAAGGCGAGTCCGGGCTTCCTGCGAGGCGTCGGCGCTGCCAAATTTGAGCGCCTCATTGTAATAGATGGCTGCAGCCTTTGGCTTCTTCTGCTTTTCGTAGAACTTGCCAATTTCCAGCGAGCGGGCGGCCTGAGCTTCGTCTACTTGGGTGAGCATGGTCTGCGCTTCAGTCGTACGATCACCCGCAGGATTGGTCGTCACGTAAGTCTTGAGGGCGTCGCGGGTGGCGGTGAGATTCTGGCCGTCCTGAGTCTTCTTGGCAGCAATGTTGGAGATGGCGCCGATACGGAACTGCGCTTCGGCGGCTTCTTTGGACGCGGGATAGTTGTCCACCACGGCCTGGTAGGCGGCGACGGCTTCATTCTTTTCGCCCTTGTCCTGATGGATTTCGGCGATGCTGAACTGGGAGAGGGGGGCGAACTTGCCGTACGGGGCGTTGGTGATCACCTGCTTGTACATCTTGATCACTTCTTCGGAACCCAGCTTCATGGGCAGAATGATCACGGTGCGCTGCTTCTTGCCGCCCTTAGCTTCTTCCGCCACTTCGTACTGCTGCTGGATGGCATCGGAGAAGCGCGGGCTCTGGCGGAAATCATTCACCAGGCGCTGGAAAGCTTCAAACGCAGGCTGAAGCTTGCCCGTCTGGCGGATCGCCCAGGCTTTGGAGAAGGCGGCCTCGGCGGCGGAATTGGTGAAGGGATACTTCTTCAGAATCTGATCATAGATGCCCGTGGCCTTGCCGGTGCTGCCTGCGCTTTCCGCTGCCTTGCCTTCACGGAGAAGAACGGAGGCCTCTGCCTCCTGGGACTGGAGTTCCGAGGCGCTGGGAGCCTTCTGCTGCTCCTTCTTGAAGAAATCAAGGAATCCCCACGCAGGTGTGAGATTGCCTGAGGCAAAAAGAAGAGCGGCCGAAACGGCAGCGAAACGGGACACAGCAGGGGCATTCATCGGCGGATACATAAAGGAAGGTGAACAATGCGTCAACAGTTCAACGCTGCTTCTCCACGACGGAAGCAGGGTAAATTTTACTCATTCCGCACAGAGAGTGCCAGGGGCACGAGAAATGATGGCTTTAAGAGGAACGAACCGCTCCTTTTCACGACACAAGTTGCTCCCGGGTCAACGCTCTCCAAACTGCCCGGCCCATGTCACCCCAGACCGCCACCCTCGTTTTTCCCTTCATCGCGGCCGTGGTCTATGTGTTCAGCGCCCTGCTGCTCAAGCGCTCCAGCGAGATGGGCGTGGGCTTGTGGCGGACGACCTTTGTCGCCAATATCGCCGGGGCGGTCATCTTTTCCGTCCTCTGGCTGTTGGGCGGGAAGGAAGTGCAGCCCTCGCTATTATGGCAACCCGCAGTTATCGCCCTTTGCCTGTTCGCGGGGCAGATTTTCCAATTTCAGGCGCTAGACAATGGGGATGTCTCCGTGGCCGTGCCGGTCTTTGGCTTGAAAGTAGTTCTGGTGGCCTTCTTCACCCCCTTTCTGATTGGGGACGTAGTGAGCCTGCGGCTATGGCTGGGTGCCTTTCTAAGTGTGCTGGGGCTTACTTTCTTCAACCGCAAGGACGAGGGGCGATCTCCGCGCAATCTGGGTATCACGGTCGTCGCCGGGGGCTTGGGGGCGCTGAGCTTTGCCATCTTCGACGTGCTGGTTGCGAAATGGGGTCCAAGTTGGGGCGCGGGCCGGTTGTTGCCCATGATTTTCTGGATCAACGGCCTCTTCTCCCTGACGTTGATCACCCAGTTCAAAGCCCCGCTGAGGGACGTTCCCAAAGGCGCATGGCCATGGCTGCTGCTCGGCTCCGCTCTGCTCAGCACTCAGAGCATTCTGTTCGTGAGTACCCTGGCCAAATTCAGTCAGGCGACTACCGCCAACATCGTTTACAGCTCCAGGGGACTCCTGACCGTTGCCTGCGTATGGGCCGTGGGTCATTGGTTCGGCATCCGCGAACGCGATACCGGTGCCACCGTCATGCGCTGGCGGCTGGTGGGCGCGGTGCTGATGATGAGCGCGATTGCGCTGGTGGTCGCGCGATAGCTTACCGCGTCACCTTGATGCGCAGAAACACGTGATGCAAGGTGCTCAGTGGCTGCTTGTAGCGAAAAGTGAGGCTGCCCGGCGGATTGGGATTCGCAACAGTGACGGCTTCAACGTCGGTGCTGCTCCAATTGATGAGATTGGTGGATGATTCGACGAGGAAAGTAACCGTCGAGACGGCGGGTACGTAGCTGATGGCGAGATAATTGTTGAGCGTCATCGGTCGCGGGAGGGCACTCCGGTCTTCCGTCTTGGGTGCCATTCCGAGAGCGTACTCCACTAGATTTGTAACGCCGTCGTGGTCCCAGTCTCCCTCGTCGGCAGCGGCGGAGCTATCGCACGCTGGGGAGCCAAAGGTATTGTATCGCCACTGCTCGACCGGCGTGGCGAGTAGGCTGAAAGAATTGCTCGCGAGGGTGGCGGTGGCGAAGATATCCGCGCCGCCTTGAAGCAGGATGGTGCCGGAGTAGTTTCCATCCGGCGAGCCGGCGTCGAGTTTCATCTGAAACAGCGGCCCATTGTAGCTTTCGCCCGGAAGCAGGATGCCCGGAACGTTGGCAAAGAACGCATTGCTTTTGAGGACTACCTTGGTCGCTGCGGTGCCGATGAGGGTGGCGTCGATGTTGTTGAGGAAAAGCTTGTCAGTGGCGCTCGTGTTGGTTAGCAGACCTTGGAAGACCATTACCCCGCCGGGCGCGGAAGCCACATTGCCAGGGGCAAGCTGCAATGACAATGCTGCTGCTACCGGACCGGCAAAGACCAGCAGTCCTAGCACCGAAAACCAGCGCAGTAAGCTCATGGCGATGCCGCTCCCACGGCGAACAGAATGCCATTGCCGATGGCGTAGGAGGTGCCGTCCACGCCTATGACGGTGGGTGTGTACGCCTGCCCTAGACCGTTGGTGAGTATCACCGTTTCTGACAGGGCGTTGGTATGGAAATCCCAGC
>JAQGPI010000556.1 GCA_028293175.1 Verrucomicrobiaceae bacterium
GCATGGTCATCAACGCGGCCCGGGCCGTGGCCGAACGCCTTCTCGCGGACAAGTCCTTAAAGACCGAAACCGACCGCGTACAGCAGGCCTATCGCCTCCTCTTCAGCCGCAGCGCCGAGAGCGATGAAACCCAGGCGGCGGCGGAAATGATGAAGTCTTTGGAAACCCCTTCAGACGAGAAGGATTTAGATGCTTATCGCCTTGCCACAATGATTCAGGCGATGATTGGCAGCGTGGAGTTTCGTTATGCGATGTGATGCTATGCTATGGAAAACTTGAGCGGCAGCCCCAATAAGTATCTACCGTCAAAAGACGCGATGATTTCGCTGTCCGCATTGATTGTCGCGGCCGTGCTCCTTGTTGTAGTGCCTGCCTATGTTGGTATGGGCAGCCTCAATCATTTAGTGCTCGCTGGGGCGTTCATTGGATTCATCGCCCTGCCGTTCTTTTTCTTCACGCTTTTGATAGCTCGCGTCAAACGTCCCGCGAACTGGGGCTTTTTGTATCCTGCGGAGATCGCCATGGGCGTAATAGCCCTGGTGTTCGCTGGCTGTGTGCTGGGAGGCAAATTCTCCGAATGGGAAATAGCCAGGGCCAAGGCGGCAGTCGACCGGTTCGTGTATGCCCTGGAAAAGTTTCGTGCGGAACATGGTTCCTATCCTGACCGCCTCTCGGGCCTGCCGCTCGGCCTAGGAGAAGATCCTCCCCGGCTGCTTTCCTACCATTCCTCTGGGCAAGACTTTGGCTTCGAGATCAAAGACCCAAGAGCCATGTTCGGCGGCGTCTGGACCTATGACATGGAGTCTCATCGATGGGAGGATAGAGGAGACTAAATTGACACGAAAACCGGTGGCGGCTGTATGGGTGTCGGCGGGACTGTGCCGGATCTTGTTTTCGCTAGCGACGCTTAGCCGGACGGCGTGCTGAATTCACCATCATTTTATGAAACACCTCTGCTCCAACACCCAATTGCGGACCACCCGTCGGCAGATTTTGCAAAACACCAGTGCGGGCTTCGGCTGGCTGGCCCTGTCTGCTCTCGCTGCTGATAAGAACAAGACGCAATACATCAACCCGCTCGCGCCCAAGGAGCCGCATTTCCCGGCAAAGGCAAAGCGGGTTATTTTCATGTTCATGAATGGCGGGCCGAGCCATTTGGAGTCGTTTGATTACAAGCCTGCGCTTGCAAAAGCGGGGGGGCGCTATCTTGCGCCGCAGTTCGATTACAAGCCGCGCGGCAAGAGCGGCATCATGATCTCGGAGGCCTTTCCGCACCTGTCAGAGATGGCGGATGACCTTTGCCTGATCAACAGCGTGACGACCAAGAACCCCGGCCATCAGCAGGCAGTCGTGGCGCTGCATACGGGCAATGAAAACTTTGTGCGCCCTTCGCTCGGCGCGTGGGTGAGCTATGGACTCGGCACGGAGGCATCCGACCTGCCGGCCTTCATCACCATTGATCCGATTGGCGACCAAGGCGGGGCGATGAACTATGGCTCGGCCTTCTTGCCTGCGACCTTCCAGGGCACAAGGCTCAGCGGCGGTGGCGGCGGCGTGCCTAACCTGCACAATCAGCATCTGACCACCGGCGACCAGCGGGCGCAGATCGACTTCATGCAGAAGCTGAATCACCGCCTGATCGACAAGCACGATCCGGGCAACCCGGAGATGGAGGGCCTGATCCAGTCCTACGAGCTCGCCTTCCAGATGCAGAGCTCCGTGCCCAAGGTCTTTGATACCGACGGCGAGCCGCCGCACGTGCTGGACATGTACGGCATCAATGACGGCGAGACGGCGCGCTTCGGCCAGCAGTGCCTGATGGCACGGCGAATGGCGGAGAAAGGCGTGCGCTTCATCCAGCTCACCAGCAACGGCTGGGACCATCACAATAAGATCCGTGAAAGCTTCGCAGGCCGCGCGGCCTCCATCGACAAGCCCATCGCCGGGTTGATTGCCGACCTGAAGCAGCGTGATATGCTCAAGGACACTTTAATAGTGTGGGGCGGCGAATTTGGCCGGGGTCCGCACGAGGACAACGGCGGCGGGCGCGGCCACCATGCGAAGGGTTACAGCATGTGGATGGCGGGCGGCGGCGTGAAGGGCGGCATGCGCTATGGCGCGACCGATGAACTCGGCGACGTGGCGGTGGAGAATCCCATGCCCACGCACGATTTGCACGCCACCATCCTGCACCTGCTGGGCCTCAATCACACCAAACTCACCTACCGCTACGCGGGTCGCAACTTCCGCCTCACCGATGTGGAAGGCGAGGTGCACAAGGGAATCTTGGCCTAGCAGGGCGTGCGAGTGCCCGTGTCATCGTTCACCGTATAACTCAAAGCCGCGCATCACCCAGGGTAAGATGCTCATGAAAAGCCTGATAGGCCACGCTCAGCCCAGCTTGCAGGGGCGTGGTGGCCTGCCAGCCCAGCGCCTTCATGCGGCTTACTTCCATCAGCTTGCGCGGTGTGCCATCAGGCTTGGTGGTATCCCAGCGTATCTCGCCCTCATAGCCTACCACGTCTTTGATTAGTTCTGTCAGCTCGCGAATGGTCACATCCGTGCCGCTGCCCAGGTTTACCCAATCAGGCGGATTCTCAGCCTTGAGTAGGTGCAGGCAGCCAGCGGCAAGATCATCGACGAAAAGGAATTCGCGTCGCGGCGTACCCGTACCCCAGCAGACGACTTCCGGGAGGCTCTGAACCTTGGCTTCATGGAAGCGCCGCAGCAGCGCAGGGATGACATGCGAGTTCTGTGGGTGGAAATTGTCGCCCGGCCCGTAGAGGTTGGTGGGCATGGCGGAATGGAAGAGCACGCCATGCTGCTTGCGGTAGTGCTGGCAGAGTTTCAGGCCGGCGATCTTGGCGATGGCGTAAGCTTCATTGGTGGTCTCCAGGGGCGAGGTGAGCAGGCTGTCCTCGGGCATGGGCTGCGGTGCCATACGCGGATAAATGCAGGAGCTGCCGAGAAACAAAAGGCGCTTCACGCCCGTGCGGAAGGCCGCCTGCACGGTGTTAGCGGCGATCATGAGATTCTCGTACAGGAAGTCTGCCGGATACGTGTCGTTCGCCAGAATGCCGCCCACTTTTGCCGCCGCCACGATGACCGTGCCGGGTTTGTGCTCCCCAATGAAATCTTCCACTTCCTGCTGCCGGGTGAGGTCGCAATCCTTGCGGTCCGCCGTGATTAGGCGCTGGTCGCCCTGCTTTTCCAAGACCCGCACGAGGGCGCTGCCGACCATGCCTTTGTGACCGGTGATAAAGATGGAGTTGTCCTGCGCCGACGTTGACATGCTTTACTAAGCGCAAGGCCGCAGCTCATGCAACCCGGCGAAAGTATCCCGTGACTTGGGCGATGCTGCGGCCAAAGGTTATTCGTGTCCCTCGATCCCGTCCCAGCCCCCAAACTGTCCTCCTTGCGCCTGCGCGTGACCGCCAAGACGGAGGGCATCGTACGCAAAGGCCACCCCTGGGTGTACAGCGACAGCATCGCCTACATCACCCGCGACGGCGACATTGGCGAGGTAGGCATCATCTATGACAAGAAGGACAAGTTCCTGGCGGTGGGCCTCTACGATCCGCTTTCGCCGATCCGCTTCCGTGTGCTACAGGCCGGCAAGGCGGTGAAGGTGGATCGCGACTTCTGGATCAACCGTATGCGAGCTGCCAAGGAACGCCGTGCGGAAGTATTCGACGAAGGCACCAATGCCCATCGTTGGATCAGTGGTGAAAGCGATGGCTTCCCCGGCCTCGTGGTGGACCGCTATGTGGATGTGCTGGTACTGAAACTCTACAGCGCCGTGTGGCTGCCGCGTCTTGGGGAGATGGTCGAATGTCTGCGCGAAGTCTTTGCTCCCTCGGCCATCGTTTTGCGCCTCAGCCGTAACATCCAGGAGATCGCCCGCACCCGCTGGCAGACCACCGAAGGCTGCATTGTGGGCGAGACCGAGAACCTCGTTGTCTTCAGAGAAAACGATGTGCTGATGGAGGCCGAAGTGATCCGGGGCCAGAAGACCGGTTTCTTCCTCGATCAGCGCGACAACCGC
>JAQGPI010000558.1 GCA_028293175.1 Verrucomicrobiaceae bacterium
CGCGGGCCTTGATGATGGCGGCGCCGCGCTGCTGCACGGTGCTGATGAAATCACCCTGGAGCCAGGCGCTGTCGGTGATGACATCGGTGGCTGCCTTGCCGCCGATCTTGGCGTTGTAGAAATCGGGGTACATGGTGGAGCTGTGGTTGCCCCAGATGGCGAGATTGGTGACCTCGGCAACCTGCACGCCGGCCTTTTGCGCGAGCTGGCTCTTGGCGCGGTTTTCGTCCAGGCGGGTCATGGCGAACCAGCGGTCGGACGGGACGTCCTTGGCGCTGTTCATGGCGATGAGGCAGTTGGTGTTGCAAGGATTGCCCACGACGAGCACGCGCACATCGCTGGCGGCGTTCTTCTGGATGGCCTGGCCCTGGCCGGTGAAGATCTTGCCATTGATGCTGAGCAGGTCCTTGCGCTCCATGCCGGCCTTGCGCGGCACGGAGCCGACGAGGATGCCCCAGTTCACGCCGCTGAAGCCTTCATCCAGGCTGGCGGTGGGAGTGATGCTGTGCAGGAGGGGGAAGGCGCAATCATCGAGCTCCATCACCACGCCGCCGAGGGCTGGCAGGGCGGGCTCGATCTCGATCAGACGCAGGTTCACCGGTTGATCGGGGCCGAAGAGGGCACCGGAGGCGATGCGGAAGAGGAGAGAGTAGCCGATTTGACCGGCAGCACCGGTGACGGCGACAGTGATGGGGGCTTTCATGTGCAAGAGGGCGGGAGGCGTTGGATGAGGTTTTTTAACGGGAGGTGATTTTGAATCAGGGCGGGTGGGGTGCAACTGGAAAGGGTGCGTGGTTTTTGATGGGGAGGACCTGACTTTTAACCGCAAATGGAACCTCTGAAAGGAAGGCAAAGCCCGGTTTGCGGGGATTTATTTGCGTTCATCCGGTTCCATTTGCGGTTAAAATATTCAGGGACGCCTAACCGGCAAACGCATCACTTCGCACACCCTTCGCCCCTGGACGGCAAACGAACAATCGACCGGCCAGCGGTTCCTCCAGGCCGGGCTTGAGGCCAGTGGTGATGTACAAGTCGCCGAGGTCGGGGCCGCCGAAGGCGCAGGCGGTGGTCTCGATGCAGGGGAAGTCGATCTGCTCCTCCACTTTGCCGGTGGCGGGCTCGAAACATTGGACCATGCCACCGTGGCAGAAGGCGATCCAGAGGCGATCCTCGCTGTCGATGGTCATGCCATCGGGCGAGCTTTCGATGGCGCTGGTATCCCAGATGACGCGCTCATTGGTGATAGAGGCGGTGGCCTTGTCGAAGTCGAAGGCGCGGATCTTTTTGGTTGGCGTGTCGATGTAGAACATCGTGCTCGCGTCCTTGCTCCAGACAATACCGTTGGAATTGGTCACGGGGCCGAACTTCTTCTCCACACGGAGATCGGTGTGCAGCACATAGAGAGCGGCCTCGGGCTTCTTTTTGAGGCAGATGGTGCCGGCCCAGAAACGCCCTGCGGGATCGCACTTGCCATCGTTGAAGCGGTTGTCGGGAAAACCGGGCTCCGGATCGGCAATGGCGGTGCTGACCCCGGTTTGCTCATTCAAGAAGTAGAAGCCGTTGTCGCCAGCCCAGACGAGGCCGCCCCTTGCACGCGGAACGACGGTGCCCACACGCTGGCCCACATCCCAGACGGTTTCTTTGCCGGAGATAGGATCAAAAGCGATGATCTTGTGGGCTTCGATATCGACGTAGAGCAGGCGGTTGAGGTGCCAGATCGGGCCTTCGCCCCAGACGGAGACGTGATTGCTGATGGGTTCAGGGGTCATGAGGGAAGAGTGAAGTGGAAGTCTATGATTTAAGGTCGCGCGACTGAAACACAGCAGCCCCAACAACGAAGAGGCTGAGATTGACCGCGAAGAGCACGGCGTAACTGCGCACCAGCACGGCCCAGGGGATCTCCTCCATAAAGACACGGCCCCAAACGGCGAGGTGCTTGGTGAGAAGGAAGTGCTCATGGTTGGGCATGAGGTTGCTTTGGCGCACGATGAAATCGATGAGCACATAGGATAGCGCCGCGATGGTGGCGGCGGCGGGCTTGATCTTCATACAGGAGAAGCAGAAGCCAATGGAGCTGATGGTAGTCATGCCCAGGCCTAGGAGGGCGGCGGCGATGGCATAGCGGCTCATGCCTTCGCTGCCATCGAAGAAGCTGGCGATGCCAAATTCCGGTGCCAGGGCGAAGAGTCCGCCGCCCCAGCCGCGAATGGTGAAGCCCAGCAAAAGCGCGGCATAGGCGGCGAACTGCATGAGCACAAAGGCATAGGCGGTGCAGGCCACGTACTTGAGTCCCAGCAGGCGCAGGCGGCTGATGGGCCTTACCAGCAGCAGGCGCATGTGACCGTCCTCGCTTTCCTTGGCCACGATGTCGCCGCTCACTAGCGAAAGATAAAGCGCACCCAGCAGGAAGACCGAGAGGCCGGTGATGATATGGCCCAGGGTGAGCGCGGAGAAGTAATGATCAAACGCCTGGCCCTGCATGGTGATGCGCTCGCGCAGCCGGTTCTCGCCGCCCAGCCAGTGGAAGATGAAGAACAGCGCCACCTGCAGGAACGCGAACGCGACAAACCCCATGTAAGTGCGTTTCCGGGCAAAGAGCTTCCAGAGTTCGCCTTGAAGTTGAAACATCAGCGTTTGCATGGGTATGACAGTAGAGCCGTTGCCGCGACGTTCCTCAAGCACTCATGAAATCGATCATTCCCGCCCTTTTGCTTCTGCTCTGCCTGCACTCTCCCGCCAAGGCAGAGGAAATCCTGGGCGAGGGAGCCTTCCGTTATCGGGTAGTGGACGGCTGGGCCAAAGAAGCGCTGGCGAAGGTGAGCGTGAAAAATGGCCACGGGCTGGCGATTGATGCGGCGGGCCGGATCCTCTTCCTCACCGATGATCCGAAGAACAACGTGATCATTCTCAGCCCGCAGGGTGAGCTGCTGGAGAGCTGGACGGCGCGGATGCCAGGCGCACACGGCCTCACTTTGGTGAAGGAGGGCGACAAGGAAGTGCTGTTTGTGACAGACACAGCCCTGCATGAGGTGCGCAAGCTCACGCTCAAAGGCCAAGAATTGATGCAGCTTCCCTGGCCCGAATCCACAGGCCTGTACAGGAAGGCGGATGAGTACAAGCCCTCCAAGGTGCTGTTCGCGCCGGACGGCTCGTTCTTTGTCTTCGACGGTTACGGCAAGGACTTCGTGCATCACTACGCTGCCGACGGGAAGCTGCTGCAATCCTGGGGCGGCACGATTGGCGAGGGCGAAAACCAGCTCGCGCACTTCGGTCCCCATGGCGGTGTGGTGGACACCCGCGATGCCGCGCACCCGGTGGTGCTCGTGTGCATGAGCGACAAGCAGGAGGTGAAACGTTTCAGCCTGGAGGGCAAGTTCATCGACAAGTTCGCCATGCCGGGCGGCAATCCACGCGATGCGGTTCTATGGGGTGAGTTCATCTTCATTCCCCATCTGGGTGACCAGTGGCCAAAGGACAAGACAGCGCCGGGCTTCGTCTCGGTGTTGGATCGCCAGAACAAGGTGATCTCCAACATCGGTGGTTCCGCACCCGAGTACGATGGCAGCGGCCAGCTTCAGCCCGTGCATACGGTTACCAAGGCCTTCATCCATCCGCATGGCCTGGCCGTGGACAAGGAGGGCAATCTGTACGTGGCGCAGTACGCCTCCCCGGCCGCACCGCTCATCAAACTGGAGCGGCTGAAGTAGCCGGAGTGGCAGAGCAGTTGCGTCCCGGCGTTTTCCGATGGAAGACTAAGGCAGACATGAGCGAACTGGCCTGGTATTGCGTTCATACAAAACCCAAATGCGAGCACATCGTTGCCGCCATGCTTTCCCAACTGGAAGGGGTGGAGGCCTATTGCCCGCGCATCCGCTTCCAGCGTAGTACGCCTCGCGGCAAGGTGTGGTTCACCGAGGCGCTGTTCCCAAGCTACCTGTTCGCGAGGTTTGATCTCGATACCAACATCCGCGCCGTGAAGCACGCGCAAAACGTGATCCGCGTGATCGAGTTCGGCGGCACCTACATTTCCATTCCTGAAAAACACATCACGGAATTGCGCCGCGAAATGGGCGGCCTGGAAGTGCGCGAGGTGAAGGTCACCCTAAAAGTAGGCGATGAAGTAGAGCTCACAGAAGGCCCCATGCGCGGCTTCAAAGGTATCATCGACCGGCTCGTGAACGGCGAGGACCGCGCCCAGATCCTGCTGGAATTCCTGGGCCGCGAAATCCGTTTCGAAATCGATTCCGACAAGCTTCTGAGAGATCAGCCGCCGCGAACAGCGATGGGCAAGCGGTGAGGCCCGGGCTTATGCCATCGATCTGAACCTCAAGCCCCTGGCAAGAATCACCGCTCGCCATTCGTAGGTTGCTCTCATGCACCCACGCAGTCACAGCAGACTGAACGGCACGCGCCGGGAGATAATCCAGGCGGGGGCGATTGGCTTGATGGGGCTGGGCATGAATCATCTGGCGGCACTGAAGGGGCTCGCGGCTCCGTCAACCGGGAGCGCGGCTGCTGGCGGCAAGGCGAAGAAGGTGATCTACATCTTTCTCTCCGGGGGGCTGGCGCAGCATGAAAGTTTCGACATGAAGCCGGATGCACCGGCGGAGATCCGCGGCGAATTCAAGCCTATCGCCACACGCACGCCGGGCATTCAGATCTGCGAGCACCTGCCAGAGCTTGCAAAACGTTCGGAAAAATGGTCGCTGGTGCGGTCGCTGACGCACAGCACCAACGATCATTCGCTGGCGCATCACATGATGCTCACCGGCCATGGCGAAGCGCCGGTGGGCTTCGACCGCACCAAGCCACAATCCACCGACTGGCCTAGCATCGCCTCGGTCGCCACTGCTCTGGTGCCCCGACGCAACAATTTGCCGCCCGCGCTGGTGCTGCCGGAAAAGTTTGTGCATCGAACGGGCAACGTGATTCCTGGCCAGTTGGGAGGCATGATGGGCGCGCGGTTCGATCCCTGGTTCCTGGAAACCTCGCCGCACTATCCTGCGTACTACGGCGCTTATCCGCAGTACATGTTTCATCACGAAACCGGCTTCCATACCGATGAGCGGGTGAAATGGCAGTCCCCTCACTTGTCTCTTCCCGAAGGCCTGACGCTGGATCGCGTGCGCGACCGTGTGGGCCTGCGCAACCAGCTTGAAGCCCAGGTGGAAGCGCTTGCCATGGCCGGGGATGAAAGCTTCGACACGTACCAAAAGGCTGCGGTCTCATTACTGGCTAACAACAAGGTGCATGATGCCTTCAGCCTGGACAAAGTGAGCGCGCAGGAGCTAGACCGCTATGGCCGCAACAGCTTCGGCTGGTCCCTGCTCATGGCGCGGCGCATGGTGGCAACCGGTGTCAGCCTCGTGCAAGTGAACTTGGGTAACAACGAAAGCTGGGACACCCATCAGAACGCCTGGCCGAATTTGAAGAACTTCCTGCTGCCGCCGATGGACAGGGCGGTGAGCGCCCTGCTCGATGACCTGGAAGCCAGCGGCGAACTTGGCGAAACGCTGGTGGTGATGGGCAGCGAATTCGGGCGCACGCCGAAGATCAGCACGCTCAAAGGCGCCACAGGTGCGGGGCGCGATCATTGGGGCGCGTGCCAGAGCATCTTCCTCGCAGGCGGCGGTATCCGCGGCGGCACTGTCATTGGTTCCAGCGACAAGCACGGCGGCTATCCCGACAGCGATGCGCAGAAGCCGGAGAACCTCGCCGCCACCATCTTCGAGGCGCTGGGCCTGCCGCGCGAGATCACCTGGGAAGATCTCTCCAGCCGCCCGCACTTCCTCTATGAGGCAGAGCCGATCAAGGGACTGGTGTGATCCTGCGCAAATACCGCCGCTTCATTTGCACTGCCCCGGATTGTGGGTAACTGCGCAAGCAGTGCCGCATGCTTAATATCGTCGAATCCATCCGCGCCCGGGCCGTGCCTGGAGATTTGGCATTGGTCCACGGTGGCCGCGAGGTGAGCTACGGCGATCTCTTCACCCAAGTTGATGCACTGGCCGCGCAACTCTGCCTGCATTTTCCTGGTGAAGACAAGTTGCGCATCGGCGTGCAATTTCCCACCGGTCTGGACTATGTTCCCATCGCGCTGGCGGTGCTGGCGGCGGGCCTGTGCTTTGTCCCGATACCAGATGAACTGGCGGTGACCGAGAAAACGGAGTTGCTGGAGCGCACGGCGCTCGATGGCGTGATCGTCGTTGAAGCCTCGCCTCTCTGGTTGCCATCGAATGCCGAGACGCTGGGCCATATAAAGGTAAACGACATCACCGCCGCAGTGCTGCGTTTGCCCCCGCGCGCGCCCGCTTTTCCTCTGGATGCGTTCGCGGCGTTAAATCCTGCATTCATTCGGTTCAGTTCGGGCACCACGGGCAAATCCAAAGGCGTGGTACTGTCCCATGAATCGTTGCTGGCGCGCATCCGCAGCGCTAACGAGGGTCTAAAGATAGGGCCGCAAGACCGCGTGCTATGGGTGTTGCCGATGGCGCATCATTTCGCCGTCTCGATCATTCTTTATCTCTATCACGGAGCCACGACGATCATTGAGGAGAAGCATCTGGGCGAAGACCTGTTGCGCGCCGTGCATGAACAGAAAGTGACGGTGATGTACGGCAGCCCGGTGCATTACCGCCAGCTCGCGAGCGTTCCGGGTGATCTGGACTGGCCTGCGTTGCGGCTCGCAGTAGCGACTGCGGCGGCACTCGATGAAGCGACTGCACAGCAGTTTCTCGCGCGTTTTGGATATCCCTTGGTGCAAGGTCTGGGCATCATTGAGGTAGGCTTGCCCCTGCTCAATACCGAAGGCGCGGCGGCGTATCCTGAGTCCATTGGTAAGCCCCAGCCCGCCTATGAATGCCTGATTCGCGATGCCCACGAAGGCGTGGGGGAGCTTTGCCTGCGCGGCCCCGGCATGTTCGATGCCTATCTCGATCCCTGGCAGCCGCGAGCCACGATCACCGACAGCGACGGTTGGTTTGCCACTGGCGACATGGCGAAGATGGATGGCCAGGGGCGCGTGTTCCTCTGCGGCCGCAGCAAGAGCCTCATCAACGTGGGCGGCATGAAGGTGTTTCCTGAGGAAGTCGAGCACGTGCTCAATGCCCATCCGAAAGTCGTGCGCTCCTTGGTGGAGGCGCTTGCCCACCCCTTGTTTGGCGAGGTGCCGGTGGCTCGTTACATTCCCGGCGGGACACCGCCCACCGTTGCCGAACTGCGCAGCCACTGCCGCGAACATCTCGCGAGCTACAAGGTGCCGCTGATGTTCAGCGCAGTGGAGACTTTGCCCACGACCGCGAGCGGCAAGCTACTGCGCCGGGGGCAGCATTGATACCGTGCCCCGTTGACTCAACCAATGGCACTATAGGCTTTATCAATTGTCCGGGCGGCCTTAACCATAACAAGGTACTGCATGGAAAACTCCACCACCCTCCTCCTTTCCGGCACCAGCTTGCTCGCTGTCGGCACCGTTGTTTTCACGGCTTGGAAGGCACCGGATGCTTTCCTTCGCTGCCTCGTGTGGCTCCTCACCCGCACGCTCTATCGCGTGCGCGTGCAAGGCAGTCATAATGTGCCAGAGACGGGCGGCGCGCTGCTGGTTCCCAATCATATGTCGCTCGCGGATGCTTGCTTTGTCATGGCCTCCACACGCAGGCCGATTCGTTTCATTATTGATCGTGGCATGTACGAGAAGTGGTGGGCCAAGCCCTTTGCGCTGCTTTCGAAAGCCATTCCTATCAGCGCCGATGCGGGCCCGCGCGATCTGATCAAGTCGTTGCATGCGGCCTCGGATTGCCTAAAGGCGGGCGAAGTGGTGTGCATCTTTGCCGAAGGCCAGATCAGCCGCATCGGCCATCTGATGCCCTTTCGCGGCGGCCTCTCGCGCATCATGAAGGGCGTCGATGTGCCTATCGTGCCGGTGAATTTAGATCAGGTGTGGGGCAGCCTGTTCAGCTACTCTAGCGGTCATCTGTATTGGAAGATGCCGAAAAGCCTGCCCTATAACATCACCGTCAGCATAGGTGCGCCGCTGCCTGCTGATACCGATCCCTTCACGGTGCGCAGCGCGGTGCAGGAGCTGGGTGCCGAGGCATGGAAACTGCGCAAGCCGGGCATGCGCGCCCTGTCGACGGCCTTCGTAAAGACGGCGCGCAAGCGTCCCTTCCGCATGGCCATGGCGGATGCGACCTCGCCGCCGGTGAATTTCATCTCCGCGCTGGCCCGCTGTATTTATCTTTGCGGTCGCCTAACACCTGCATGGCATCAGCAAGAAAAAGTGGGCATCCTGCTGCCGCCCTCCGTGCCCGGCGCACTGGTGAACTTCGCCGCCATGCTCATGGGCAAGGTGCCGGTGAACCTCAATTACACGCTGTCAGAGACGGCCATCGCCTCCTGCATTCAGCAGTGCCAGATCACCACCGTGGTCACCTCCGCCGCCTTCCTGGCGAAGGTGAACCTGAAGGTGCCAGTAAAAACTCTGCTGCTCGAAGAACTGGCCGCCAAGCCCCGCCTGGGCGAGCGCATCGCTTGTATGTTCAAGGCCTTGTTCTATCCCGCTGGCCTGCTGCAAAGGGCCATGGGAGCGGCACGACCGGCCACGATGGACGACCTCGCCACCATCATCTTTTCCAGCGGCAGCACCGGCGAACCCAAGGGCGTGATGCTCTCGCACTACAACGTCTGTTCCAATCTGGAGCAGCTTGACCAAGTGTTTGCCTTTGAGGCGGATGAGCGCTTTCTCGGCGTGCTGCCCTTCTTCCATTCCTTCGGCTTCACCGGCACCCTCGCCTCGCTGGCGCACTGGGGCGTTGGGATGGTGTATCACTACAATCCCACCGATTCCAAGGTGATTGGCGAGCTGGTCGAAAGGCGCGCCGTGACCTTCCTGCTGGCCACGCCCACCTTTTTGCAGATCTACATGCGCGGCTGCAGCGCCGGGCAGTTCGGCAGCCTGCGCTTTGTGATGGTGGGCGCGGAGAAGCTGCCGGAGCGCGTGGCGATTGCCTTTGAGGAGAAGTTTGGCCTGCGCCCCATGGAGGCCTACGGCTGCACCGAACTCTCGCCCGCCGCGATGGTGAACACCCGCTTCTTCCGCGCCACCGGCTTCTGCCAGAGCGGCTGCAAACGCGGCACCATCGGCCTGCCACTGCCGGGCATGGCCGTGCGCATCGTGGACCTGGAAAGCGGCCAGACCAAGCCTGCGGGCGAGTCCGGCCTCATGCTGGTGAAGGGCCCAAACGTGATGACCGGCTACCTCAACAACCCGGCCAAAACCGCCGATGTGATCAAGGACGGCTGGTACACCACGGGCGACATCGCCGCCGCCGATGAAGACGGCTTCATCACCATCACTGACCGCCTCAGCCGCTTCAGCAAGATCGGCGGCGAAATGGTGCCTCACTTAAAGATCGAGGAACGGCTGCACGAGATCGCCGCCACCACCGAACCCACCTTCGCCATCACCAGCCTGCCGGATGCAAGGAAGGGCGAGAAGTTGATAGTGCTGCACACCTTGACCGACTCCTCACTCACTCCCCTGCTGGAACGCTTCGCCGCCACCGACCTGCCCAACCTGTGGAAGCCCAAGGCCGATCAGTTCATCCACGTGGACCAGCTTCCCATGCTGGGCACAGTCAAGCTGGATCTAAGGAAGATCAAGGAGCTGGCGGCTGCTGCGACAAACTGAGCGCCGCGATCTCTCGCGACGCTCCAAATGATTACAGGCACTCCGCGATTTGCACGGCATTGAGCGCAGCGCCTTTCAGGAGCTGATCGCCCACGACCCAGAAGGCCAGGCCGTTGTCCATGGCGCAATCCTGGCGGATGCGGCCCACGGCGCAGTTGTCCTTGCCCGCGATGTCGAGCGGCAAGGGGAACTTCTTCGTGGAAGGATCATCCACGAGGTCGAGGC
>JAQGPI010000561.1 GCA_028293175.1 Verrucomicrobiaceae bacterium
GAGCGCCCTTGAACAGGCGGCCATCACGTTGTTGAGACAGGTTTAAAAGAGTTACAAGACATCATGGCAGATACGATTCATTCCCCTAATGGCTCCCCCGAACAGACCGAGGAATGGCGGGAGCCTCCAGCACCAGCAGCCGTGGAAGCCGCTCCTACTGCCGAGGCTGAAACAGCGGAACAGCCACCGGCAGCCGCTGTCGAGCCTCCGCCAGAGGACAAGGCACCGTCCGTCTTTCCCGAGGAGTATTCCATCAATGCCCTGCAGGAACTAAGCCCGGCCGGCCTGCTTGCTTTGGCTGAAACGGTGGGATGGCGCACCAATGCCAGCCGTAGCAAGCACCAGCAAATTTTCGACCTGATGTCCTGGATGGGCTCGCACGGGACCCGCCTGAAGGTGGAAGGCGTGCTCGAGTTTGGCCCCGAAGGATTCGGACTCATCCGCTACCCGCGGTACAGCTTTATGCCGTTGCCGGAGGATGTATTCGTGCCTTCCTTCGTGCTAAGGAAGTTCAACCTGCGTTGCGGCCAGAAGGTAGCCGGCTATGCGAAGGCCCCCAAGGATCACAAAGAGAAGTACGCGGCGATCGACCGCCTTACGGAAGTGGAAGACGTGCCCGTCGAGCAATGGGAATCCCCCGGCCCCTTCGACAAGCTCACCGCTCTGTTCCCTTCCCAGCGCATCATTTTGGAAACGCCGAAGGACCCCTCCACCGCCGCTCGCGTGGTGGACATAGTGGCTCCTCTTGGCAAGGGCCAGCGCGCCCTCATTGTGGCCTCTCCTAGGTCAGGCAAGACCATGCTGCTGAAGGAGATCGCGAAGTCTGTGGTGATCAATCATCCTGAAGTGTCCTTGATTGTACTGCTGCTGGATGAGCGGCCCGAGGAAGTCACGGACTTCGAGGAGACGGTTTCCGGCTGCGAGATTTACAGTTCCACCTTCGATGAAAGCCCGAAGCGGCATACACAGGTTGCCGAGCTGGTGTCTGAGCGCGCCAAGCGTCTCGTGGAGCAGCGCAAGGATGTCGTCATCTTGCTGGACAGCATTACTCGTCTTTCCCGCGGCTACAATTCCATGACCGGCGGCAAGGGTCGCACAATGTCTGGCGGCATGGACGCCAAGGCCATGGTCAAGCCGAAGAAGTTCTTTGGTGCCGCACGCAATGTGGAGGAGGGGGGCAGCCTCACCATCATCGCCACCGCGCTGGTAGAGACGGAAAGCCGCATGGACGACCTGATTTTTGAAGAGTTCAAGGGTACCGGCAACATGGAGATCAATCTCGACCGGGAGATGGCCGAACGGCGAATCTATCCCGCTGTTCATGTGACGAAATCCGGCACCCGCCGGGATGACTTGCTCTACCACCCCGATGAGTTCAAACGCATTGGCATGATCCGCCGCCAGCTGGCGAGCGTGCCTGCCATCGAAGCGCTGGAGTCGTTGATTCGCAATATTCAACGGACCAAGAGCAATGCGGAACTCCTGCTATCGGGTCTGAAATGAATTCTACCACCGCTGAAATTCTCCCTGGACTTGCCGAGCCAGGCACAGTTGTTCCCCCTGGCGTGAGCTATGTGGACACGGCTGAGAAGCTGGCCGAACTGGTCAAGCGTGTGCATGCCGTGGCGGCGCGTACTCCGGACTTCCGCAGTTGCCTGGACACGGAGGCGGACAGCCTTCATCACTACCAGGAGAAACTCTGCCTCATCCAGCTCGCCTTCGATAATGAGTACGCTCTCATCGATCCGCTGGCGATCGAGGACATGTCACCGCTGATCGCCGCCCTGGACCTGGGTGAAATCTGGTTCCACGGCGCGGATTACGATCTCACGCTTCTGCGTCGGACTTACGGCTGGACGCCCCGACAAGTGCGCGATACCCAGATCGCCGCCCGTCTCACCGGCAGCCGTCAATTCGGACTCGCAGCCCTGGTGGAGACGCATTTCCAACAGACCCTTTCGAAGGCCTCGCAAAAGGCCGACTGGAGCCGCCGCCCGCTGTCTTCCGTCATGCTGCATTATGCGGTGGATGATGTGCGCTATCTTTTGGAACTGGCTGACAAATTCCAGCACATGCTGGAGGAGAAAAAACGCATGCCCTGGTTCGTCCAGTCGTGCGAGGCTCTCTGTGCCGGCGTGCTTGCCCGCTCCACGGAGCCGAAGGAAGACCGCTGGAAAGTCCAGGGCTCTGGCAAGCTTCATCCGCGTGGCCTGGCCGTTCTGAAAGGCCTATGGGAATGGCGTGAAACCATCGCCCAGGAGCGGGATGTGCCCTGCTTCCGGATCATGTCGAACAAGCAGTTGCTCGATGTGTCCATCGCCTTCGATCATGGCCAGTCTCTATCCCCGCCCGCTGGCTGGCGGCCACGGTGGAAGAAAGAGTACAACGATGTGCATGAAGCTGTGCAGGCCTCCGATCCGGAGACCTGGCCCCAGCGCGTGCGCCTGCATTCCGGCCGCATGTCAGACAAGGCCCGTGAGCAACTGGACAAGCTCTGTGCCGCCCGTGAACAGTTAGCCACGGCGCTGGAACTGGAGCCCTCGCTGCTGGGTTCACGAGGAACCTTGGAACAAGTCGTGGCCAAAGCGGAAGGCATCGAAGAGCTCATGCCCTGGCAGCGCGATGTGATGGCCGGTCCGCTGGGCGATGCGAGGTCGGTTTTAGGCTTTTAAATCAACTGGTGTTTGAAAGGCAGGCTCACCGAAAGGTGTCCGCCTGTTGGGCTGGAGGTATATGGAGAACAACCGCCAATCCTTGTCCGTTTTGGAACGAGTGCTGGTCTGCTTGGTCATTGGTGCGGTGGTGCTCCCGCTGATGATCCCCCTTGTTGTGGCGGGTGAAAAGGCGCGTGCGATCATCTCGGAAACGGCGACGATCCTGAGCGTTGTTTGGATCGTAAGCCTGCTGATCTGTTCTCGTCGTAGATCGTTCATCCATTCCACGCTTTGGAAGTGGCTGCCGCTGTTTTACTTTTTCCGGAACTTCAACCCTGCCTACCGACTGATTATCACGCGCTAGATGGCCTATGGGCAGATTCTCATTCTCTTGTATCTCCTCATTGAGACATCACGGGGAAGGCTTCATTTTTGATGGGCTTGTTTCGTGCTGTGAACAAAGAAAGGCGGAGTTCGTGAAGACTCCGCCTTTTTGATAATCTGGGCCGCTGAAGCCTCTACGCGTTGGTCTTGCGCTCGACGTTGAGTCCCATCTTGCGATACAGCGTCGCAATGCTGATGGCGAGCATGCTGGCGGTTTTCTCCCGGGAGCCGTTGTTGTATTTCAGCGTCTCCTGGATGAACAGCCGCTCCTGGGCGCGGATGAAGTCGTCCAGCGGTGAACCGATGGGAAGCTGCACCTTGCTGCCGCCGGAGGCCGGGCTGGGCACCTCAATCTGCTGGCTTACCTTGCTAGGCAGGTCCGAAGGTCGGATGCGGTCGCCATCGCAGAGCGCGCAGGCACGCTCGACGGCGTTGCGCAGCTCGGATATGTTTCCTGGCCAGGCGTACTTTTCAAGGAACTCGAGGGCGTAGGCATCGATGGCTTTGGCAGGTTGATCACTGCGCTCGCCGAGGTCGCGTAGAAAGTGCTCCACCAGGGGCTTGATGTCTTCCCGGCGCTGGCGCAGGGCGGGGATCTTCACCGGCACCACGGAGATCTTATAATAAAGGTCTTCACGGAAGCGGCTGGAGGAAGCGGCATCATCCAGCGATATAGTGGTGGAGGTAATGAGGCGGAAACCCGAGGCGTGGCTGCCGTTCGCGCTCCAGGGGCCGCGTTTGTTCTGCACTTCGTCCAGGAAGGTATTGAGCTGCGCCTGGATGCGAGGGGGCAACTGATTCACCTCCGCAAGGTGGACGGTGCCGCCACCAGCCCGCTGGAAAATGCCAGCGCCGCCGGAGCCAAAGAGCTCGGCTTCCAGCATGTCCTCAGGCAGGGCGCTGCATTGCAGTTCCTTGAAGGGGGCGGCATTGCGGCGGCTGGCCTCATGCACCGCGCGGGCGACCATGTGCTTGCCCACGCCGAACTCGCCTTCAATGAGGATGGGGCTTTCGCTGTCGGCCACGCGGCGCACCAGTTCAAAAATCTTCTGGATGGCCTCGCTATGCCCGATCAGCTTGGAAGAGCTGCCGGTACGCAGCGCTGGTTGGGTGGCGCTGGTGACGGCACCTCCCGCAGCGCGGCGGGCTAGGGCGTGGTTGACAGTCTTGATCAGGTCGCCTAAGTCGAAAGGCTTCGTGAGGTAATCAAAAGCGCCCAGCCGCATGGCCTCGACGGCGGTTTCCACGCTTCCGTGACCGGTTACCATGATCACGGCGGAGTCCGGCGAGTCTTCACGGCAAGTTTTGACGATGTCGAGTCCGCTAACGTCGCCGATGCGCAGATCGACAATGACCAGTTCCGGATGATGATTACGGACGGCGGTGAGCCCTTCCGCACCAGTCAAACAGGGTACCACTTGGTGCCCTACTGAACGGCACAGTTTGCTCATCAGTTCCAAAATGGAACTTTCGTCATCTATGATAACTACTTTCGCCATGGTATTTTTTAAAGGTGCGATGCAATACTGATTATCAGGAACGGTAAAATAGATGACGTTTAAGGTCAAATATAATTTTAACACCTCTTTACCATTCGAAAGTGAGAATTTCTCCGCCCCACGGGTGAACGGTTCTCACTCCGGCGTATCTAGGTACTGCTGCGCAAGTTCCCAGGCTTTGGGATAGTCTCCCTTCTGCGCGTGCATGAGCGCCGTCTCAAAAAAGACGTGCTTGGGACGACCGGGAAGACCTGCAATCTTGTCTAGAGTAGCAAGGGCTGCGTCCCACAGGCCTTTGTCGCGTTGGACGGCATACAGCGCTAGGCCGCGCTTGGGGTCGGAGGGGTGAAGCTGAAAATCCCGCTCCATTTGGGCTAGATTGGACTGCTCAAAGTAATTGGAGACGGGCGGATGGATGTATTGCTGGAGGAGTTTGAAGGCTGTCTCGACCTTGCCCTCTTCGGCGAGAAGCCTAGCCCTGACTTGCCAAGTGTCCGCCAGGTTGGGGTGGGCTTCCAGAAACGCCGCCAGTGCCTTATGATCTCCGCTGTTCAGCCAACGGCTCAGTACAATCTGGCGCTCGTAAGCCACCATGCCGTCCAGGGCTGGATAACGTTGCAGGATCAATTGCAGGGTCTCATTGACCTCGGAGCCGTTGGCCGTGGAAAGATAAATCACCAGGAGACCGGGTCGGTTCGCGAGATCGCGTATAGGCGCTCTCAGCTCGGGATAAGGGATGACAGCGTCGAGCATCACGCGGTACAGATGGTTTCCTTCAGGAGGGTCGCGTCGCAGTGCTTCTCTCCAGGCGGGGAGGGCGTTATTCGGAGCGAACGCCAGCCAAGTCATGCCCTCCGCCATGCAGATTTGGGTGACGTGTGGCTCTAAGCACCGGGCGCGACCGAAGTCTTCCATGGCCTCGTTTTCGGGATGGCCAAGTTTGAGCGCTGCTTGGGCGCGCATAAAGTAGGGCTCCCAATGAAGGGGGGCCATGATGATGGCGCGGCTGGCATGCTCCATTGCTCCCTGAGCCTGCCCTTGTGCTAGCAGTGTACGCGCTTTTTCGATGTCCCGGGTCGAACGCGAAAGCCCGAAGGGAGTCGCGACTCCCGCGCCAGTAGCAAACCAGACACCGCTGGCAACGAGGGCGGCAAGGCCTCCAATCCTGAACAACCAGGGGGCTGAGATGCCACGGGTGCGTGCTAGGCGGCTGGGCCGCAGGGCCAGTGCGCCTAACAAGATCACGAGCAGAAGATGCGGCAGGTCGTGGTTGGAAGTGTCGACAATGCCGTGGCCGATGGAGAGGAGGAAGGCGAGGCCGGCGGCTCGCCGCAGTCGGCGTTCGCGGCGGCCTTTTTTCTCGCTGCTGGCTTTCCAGGGTTCCATCCAACTGATGATCAGGCCCACGGCTAACAGCATGGCAAAGGTGGCGGGCCAGCCTGCCTCGCAGAGGAACCACAGCCAGTCGCTCTCCGGATGGCGGTAGCGGGCGTACGCATTGGGCAGGTCGTGAACCAAAGCGAAAACGGTCCCGAAGTTTCCGAGCCCCACGCCCATCACTGGTTGATCCGCCGCTAGCGGCCAAGCTTTGGCATAAACCGCCATGCGGGAATCGTGGACCAGGGTTTGAGTCACGCTCGCGTCCTTGCCTGCGAATCGCTTCAACAGTGGCCTGCCGAAGAGGACCACACCGGCGATGAGCACAAACATGAGTGAAATGGTGATGGCAAGGCGCACCGCCATGCGCGATGCCTTGCGGCCCATGCTTCCGCCGCTTCCGCCCGTGGACGAGGTAAGAAACCACATCATGGTACCGATGAAAAACAGCACGAGCCCCGCGCGCGAGGTATTCAGCACAGTAACAGCGAAAGTCGGGATGACGCCTAGCGCGAAGACAGTCCACAGCTGGTTCTTGCGCCGCTGTAACTCATAGGCCGCGGCGAGACACAGCAGCGCAGTCATGGCCATGAGGCATGAGAAATGATTCCGGTTCGCGTAAGGGCCGATGTCTGTGAGGCTGGGATTCCACCCTGGTGGCTTCCAGCCAATGAACTTGCATACGAGGGCAGTCACAGAGAGCGCGAGGAAGCCTCCCGCGAGGATTCGCATGGCGGAGATGCGATGATCGGAGGGCCATGATCGGCAGACGGCCCAGAAGAACCACAGGCCGAGCACCAGCATGCTGCACCAGTTTTCCAGCGTGATGAGCGGTTGCACCGACCACGTGGGGGACAGAGCCAGTTGATAATCCTCCATCAAGGAATGACGCCATGCCGGCCAGTGGGGCCAGGGCAGCGGGATCATCGGCAGCAGGGTGAAAAGTGCGATGACAGCGGCCACGCCGAGCAGCGACAGCGGTACACGGCCTTTGGGTGGAAAGACAAGAGCAAGCACGCCAATGACGGCTGCGGCAAGGCCATAAGCCCAGGCGGTCCTGCCTGTACCGAGGAAGCACATCATCACCGGTAAAAGTGCTGCGAAGCTGGATAACCAGGCGGGTTGGCTGAAAGATACCCCCTCCACGGAGGAATCCGGCGAGTCTTCAGCGTCGTTGGTGGAGGCGGTTTCGTCCATTGACAGCGATTTAGGCCTCCGGAGCGGCACTGTTGATATCCGCAGTACGGATGATTTTTTGCCCTGGCAGTACGGTCCAACGTTGTCTGGCGCGGTTCACTCCGGGAAGGAGGGTTTCCAGGCGGCGGCGGCGCAAGTCCGTTGTCTTGCCGCAATGGTTTACTTCCCAGGTCCAGCCTTCGTCGAGCGTCATTCGCAGCACGGAGGCGGATTCCTCCGGACCGTTGATGAAACCAATGCGGGTAAGGCTCATCTCCAAAAGCTGGCTGAAGTCCGTAGAGTTCTCCATACGGTCGGCCTCTAGTTCTAATACGTGGCCGTAGGCAGAGGCAAATTCCAGTTCACGACGCTGGCGCAACGCTTCATTGAATTGCTGTCGCAGCGTGGTCCAGCTTCGCACGTAACCCAGGTAGCGCGCGGCCACGAGGGCCATGAGGACCAGCGCGCTAGCACCGATGACAGGCCCCAGGCCGCGGGAAAGCAGAACGCTGATGCCGGCAAGGCTGAGCAGCACGCATACGGAATACATCACCGCCAGCGCCTGGCCCTTGCTGTATCCCAGAAGGATCAGGCGATGATGAATGTGCTCCGCATCCGCGCGGAAGAGCGGCACGCCTCGCACCGCGCGCCGAAGAATGGCGAACAGCGTATCCAGGATCGGGATGCCAAGCGCAACGATCATCACGAAGAGAGCACCCACCACGTAGCCTTTTTGCGAAGTGGACAGGGAGACGGAGGCAATGAAGAAGCCGATCAGGTAAGCGCCGCCATCGCCAAGGAAGATCTTTGCCGGCGGAAAGTTGAACATCAAAAAACCGGCCAGCGCTCCGGCCATGACCGCCGACATCATCACCACATCTGCACGGCCGGAAAAGTGGCCTACGAACGCGAGCGTGACGCACAAAAACAGGCCGAAGCCGCTGGCCAGTCCGTCCATGCCATCAATGAGATTGATGATGTTCGGTATCGCGACCAGCCATAGAATCGTGACCACCGGTGCCATCCAGCCCAGAGAGATGGAACCATGGCCGGTCGGACTGGAGATGATATCAATGGATTCTCCGAGCGCATACAGAATGGCCGCCGCCCCGATTTGGCCGAGGAGCTTCCATTTCGCTCCAAGGGGTTTCAGGTCATCCAGAAAACCGAGGACGAACACGAGGGTATTGCAAAGCAGTAACGGCCACCAATCGGACGGAAAGTTCTCCAAATTCACCATCGCGAACGCCAAGCCAGCAAGCAGGGTGATAAAAATCGGCAGGCCGCCCAGCCGTGAAATGACCTTCTCGTGAGACTTGCGGTGTCCGTCCGGCGCATCAAAGCCAATGCCCTTCTGTCGGCTCAACACCAAGCGTGTCAATGCCGCGCACAAGCATAGCGCGGCCAGAAACACGAGCATAAGCTTAGCGCTCGGCAACGGGATATAGAAGGCGAGGATCATCAATCGGTCCGCACTATTCCTGACGTTCCGCACTCTGCAATCAGGTCCACCAGCCGTGGTCTCAGTACGCTGGAGGAGAACTCGCTGCCCAGCTTTTGCAATTCAGCGGAAGGGGGGAGAGGGCCGCGCTCAGCCACGGTCTGAAGAATGTTTGTCAGCCCCGCTATATCACCATGATCAGCCATGTTTGTGTAACGCCTGTCAGTGATTCGGGAGGCAAGATCCGTGAGGTGGCATTCGGCGGGGCCGATGCCCAGAAACGGCAAGCCCAGGGACAAGATGTTGTAGATCTTGCAAGGGTGGACGATACCGACAAAAGGTGTACCCATCACCACCACATGCAGATCAGCGGATGACAGGGAGGCAGACAATTGATCGAGCGGCTGATAGGGCAGGGTAGTGATGTTTGCCAGGTCGTGCCGGACTTTGAACGCCTTCACCTTTGTGAACTCGCTGCCGCCACCAATGAACATGAAGTGAATCTGCTCTGCTGCGGCGAGATCGCGCGCTGCTTCCAGCAATGTATCCAACGGATGGCAGGGGCTGTGGTTGCCAGAATACATGACCACGAATTTTCCCGTGAGCCCGTGCTGCGCCCGGAAGGCTTCACGCGCACCAGCATCGTATTGTACGGTGTCGTCGTGTGACCAAGGCGCATCCACATGAATGATCGGCCTCGGCACACCCTTGGCTTCCAGCCGGGCAGCCATGAAGCGGTCTAGCGCCACAATACGCGCCGCTCGCTTGAAGCCCCAGGTCTGCAACGCGCTCATGAGGCGCTCCGGCAGCCCGCCCGCCCTCAGCCAACCGGCTGCCACCGCTTCATCGGGATTGAGGTCCATCACCCATGGAACCACCGCGCCGCCCTTCATCTTTGCCGTGACAGCGCCCAGCGCTGAAATCAGCGGCGGCGATGTGAGACAGACGGTGACATCGTGATAACGCTGGGTGAGCAGGATAGACGTCGCGTTGATCCAGAAGACCGCGAAATCCATCAGTCGCCGCCACTTCGCCGTCTTGCCCAGTCCGGGCGTCCAGATGCGGCGGATGTCCACGCCCCGCCATTGCTCGCGCACCGGGTAGCGCAGATCCGGATTGTCATAACCACGGCTGGCAGCCACCACGGTCACCTCATGGCCCGCTTCCACCAAGCTCAGCGCTAGATCGGTCAAGTACTGCGATGTCGCCACGTGATCCGGATGGAAGCACTGGTTGAGCAGCAGGATGCGCAGTTTTTTCAAGCTAGTGAAGGGAAAATTTGCCCGCAGGATCTGCCAAGCTGTCGCGCAGGTGGGTGCCTAAAAGCCCTGGAGGGGGCGGTCGAGTTATCATCAGGATGGCACTGTGACGTTGCAAACCGCTTTCCATTCCGCTGACTGCCTGCGTTCACGGATCGCCAGCACATCGCGGAACATACGCACCGAATCCCGCACCAGGCGCACCTTGCCGCCGGGCGTCTCGTGCCAGTCGATGGGCACTTCGTGGACCGGGCAGCCGGAATCGAGCAGCAGGCAGAGCAGTTCCACATCGAAGGCAAAGCCGGGCACATGAGCGAGGGGGCGAATCTTTTCGAAGGCCGTTGTAGGCAGCAGTTTCAGGCCGCACTGGCTGTCATAGACGGGAATGCGCAACGCCTCGCTCACCAGAGTAGCGTAGACGCGGCCAATGAGATGCCGATGGAAGTCGCGCCGGATGTGCTTGCCCAGCATGCAGATGCGAGAGGCGAACAGCGCCGTGTCCGGCCTGGCCTTGGCAAGCGCGATCAGGTGACGCACCTCATAAGCCGCGCATGAACCATCCGCATCGACGAAGGCCAGCCATTGATGGTCTTCATGAGTGTTCCAGCCCGCATAGACCGCGCCGCCTTTGCCTACGTTTTCATTCAGCGCCAGCAGTGGCCGCAGGCCGGGCCACAGCGGCCTGAACGCCTCCACGATGGCGCGCATTTTTTCCTGTTCCTCCGATCCCCCGCCATCTTCCACCACCAGGACAGTCACTGCCTCATCACCGCTCAGTTCGGTATGGAGCGCGGCGAGAAAGGGCCTGATGCGTTCGCTTTCGCGGAAGCAGGGGATCACCAGCAGGAGGCGGTCAGTCATGAATTTTTGCGACTGTGGACATACACGCTGTCGGCTGCCCAGGTCACCGGCGGCAGCCATTGGCTGAGGCGGCGCAACCCTTCGCTGGCAGCGATGGCAGCCTTGAACGGCAAGGGCATCAAGGGCGCATCCGCCGCTTGCAGGCCGATGCCAAAAAAGCAGTCCACCGAGAAATGTGAGGGGCCAATGAGCCGCACAAACGTCTCCTTTAATTGCCCCTGCGTCCAGTACCGCACCTCGAAGCCGCTGGGTTCTTTGAAGCCGTGGCGGGCGCGGTGCAGCCAGCCTTTAAGTCCCGCCCGTGTGGGCATTTGAATGAGGCTCTCCGCCCCTGGTTTCATGGCCCTGGCCAGGCCTTGCAAGACAAGTGCCACGTCTTCATGGCTGAGATGCTGTAGGACAGAGTAGGAAAACCCGAGGTCCACGCTGCCAGCCCGCAAAGGCAGGCTGCGCGCATCACCGCAGACAAACCAGGCGTCAATGCCAAGCTGCCGGGTCACCCGTTTCGCGGACATCAGGGCCCCAAGCTGCGGATCAATGCCCAAAGGCTTGAAGCCTTCCCGGCCTGCCGCCACGCACCAGCGGCCCCAGTTGCACCGCAGGTCCACCATCACCCGGCCATGGCCGTTGGTTTCGCGGAACTTGGGGATGGGATATTCGTTCAGCCTGCCGATGAGATGTTTGTAAAGATTGCCACAGGTGGCGGCGACAAGGTAATTCACCACCGGGTCCACCTTGCTCGAGCCGCTGGCAGCGAGCTTCAAAATGCCCTGGCGCTCCTCGCCATTGCATCCTAGAGCGTCAATATAGAGCGCGTCCTCGCGACCACTGGCGGCGGCTGCGCGGCTGGCATGAACGCAGGCCAGCGTGTCACGGCTGGCATCGGGCGGCAGCAGCACAGGCACGCCATTGATGACGGGATACTGGGTGCCTTCCGTGCTTACAAGATGATCGCCCTCCACGCGCAATGGCGAGCCATCCATAGGGCAGGCCAGAAGGTCGAGCAGGGCGGGATCGATCATGCGGCTTGAAGGCTGTGGATGAGAGCGGCGAACTCCTGAATGCGGCCAGGGATGGAAAAGCTGGAGGCGTAAAGTTCGGAGGCGTGGCGCGATTGCGCAAGGGCCGCCCCATCAGAAAGGGCTGCCCACTGGCTAAGCAAGGCGATCACACCTTCCAATGTATCGTCCGCAACAAAGCCTGCGTTGGACTGTTCGATCCAGGGCCAGATGTTCACGCGGTTGGAGATCAGCACCGGCTTGCCGCAGGCAAGAGCCTCGCCCACCACGAGGCCGAAATTTTCCTGATGGGAAGGCAGGATCATCGCCGAACACGCCGCCAGTTCCTGCCACTTGGCGCGCCCTTCCACCATGCCTGGAAAGGTGACTTCGGTGCCGACACTGAGCCCATGGTCAGAGCAAAGCTGGAGCATTTCCTGAAGGTATTCTGGCGAGTGCGGAGGCCCGGCAAGGCGCAGATGGTATTGGGCGCGCTTCCTTTCCGGCAGCGTCTTGCGCCACTGAGCAAACCCCCGGATAAGCAGATCGCAGCCCTTCTTCGGATGGAGCCGGCCAAGGAAGAGCAGAACCTTGCTGTCGCGCAATGAGGGCTCCAACGAGTGAAATTCGCTCTGCAAAACCTCGAGGGTATCTGGCGGAGCTTCCACGCCTAAAGGCAAGATGGCGGGGGTGAAAGGAATGGAAGCTAGCGCCGGTGCAGCGGCCTTCATCTCCTCTGGACAGGTGAAGCAAAGACGCGCTGACTGCCGCAGCAAAGGCGCTGTCACCAGCGGCCACGTGATCGCTTTGGTCAGTCTTTTTGTCCATGATTGGCGCAATGCCCAGGGATCAAGCATTCCATGGGGAAAGACCAGCACGGGCACCCTCGCGGCCCGGCATGCCTTGCAGCCCGCCAGATTGTGATACTGCCAGAGACCGTGTACGATCACTGCTTCTGCGCGGAGTACTTCGCGGGCTAGAGCCGGTGCAAGTTCTGGCGTCCAGCCAAAACGCGTGCGCCCCGGCCCCACGGCAATCAGTCGTGCAGGCCAGTTCCTCAGCCAGGGCATCTCTGGAGCGTCGAGGGTGATGGTGGGCGATTCAATGCCCGCCTTCTCAGATCCCTCAACCAAAGTGCGCAGGGCGCTGGCCATGCCGCCATGCCGTGGGTCCACCGAGTAAATGAGATGCAGCACGCGCATGTCTGCTAAAGCGACGGCCCCTTGTGCCGGTTCAAGGTGGCGGCATAGACTTCTAGCATCTCGGTAATCATCCGGTCAGGAGTGAAAGTGGCGGCCCAGCTTCGGCCCGCCTCGGACTTGGCCTTCCGCCATTCCGGTCCTTGGGCGAGACACTGAAGAATCAGTGTCGCCGCCGCTTCCGGGTTTTCCGGATCGATGTATTCCGCCACGCTGCCGCCCACCTCGGTCATCGGCGCGCGGTTGGAGGTGAACACAGGGCAGCCCGCTGCCATTGCCTCCAAAATCGGCCAGCCAAAGCCCTCCGCAATGGAAGGAAAAATCAATGCCTCAGCCCCTGCATAGGCGGCCATGACATAACTGTCCGGCGGACGTTGCCGCACGATGACCGTTTCGGTGATGCCGAGTTCCTCCATGAAGTGCGTTTCCACAAGGTTGAGTGCATCCCCCACCAGTACAAGAGCGGGTGAGTTCGGAGCCCGCCGCCGCATTGCCGCATAAATTCTCAGCACCCCCACTCGGTTCTTGTACCACGAACTCCCGCCTACGTGCAGAACATAACTTTCCGGTAGATCAGCGGGGCGGGTGAGGGGAACCCCAGAGTTAGGGCTGGTCTCCACCGCATTGAGAACCTTGAAAAAACGCTGCTTGTCAGCGTCGAGGAGACGTCGGCCGTCCTCGAGTGATTGTTCCGATACGCAGACGACTGTCTCTGCCAGGGTCAACGATTTCAGGATGGCGCGTTGTCCCCATCCCCTGGCCCTGCGACGGTACTGCCGGGGGAACTCTCCCAAGGCGGCGCGAATGGCCAGCAAGTCGTGATTGGTGACGACACAGGGGAAGCCCCTCAGCCAGGGAAGATAGAGGCCGTTGCCCTGGTCAGTTACGTGCACAATGACCGGGCCTCCCCGGCGGATTTTATGCAGCAAACCAGGCCACCGCAAAGGAGACAGGAAGTACTTGTCCAAGTAACGAGCGTACTTTTTAGCCCAGGCGGGTAGCGGGCTCCAGTTTTCCACCCATGCCGTGGGATGGATTAATAGCACTCGCACATGTCTTGCCGTGAGTCCGTTGTAAAGCATTCGGGCATAGCGCTCCATGCTCAACAACCTGTCTTCGGTATGGTTGCCCACCAATACCACCGTAGCATCACGCAGGGAGGATGGCACCCCTTCGGCGGCAGCCAGTTCGGAAACAGCGCTCATGCCCGAAAGGGTCAACTTACTTTGCGCGGTATGCGCGAACCTCGACCTGTGTGCCCGGGCTGCATCACGTTGTTGGGGTCATAGTACTTGGCAAACAGGAAGCGATGCAGGCCGTATACGAAGACGGCGTTTCCGGCCACACTGCCCACGACTTCCGCCATGCTGCCGCCCGCGATCAGCATGCCAGTGCCCGGCAACAGCCAGCGAGCACAGCTCCACAGATCGCCATGGGCAAGATAGTCCCCGCTTGCCTGGTCTATGTACCGCATGACCATCCCAAAAAGCAGGAAACCGATGATCACGCTGTCCATTTTCCAGTTCACATAGAATTCGAGTACTTGGCCCACGCCCATGCTGGTACCTTCCGCCACCTTGACGCCGGTGAATCGCGCGACCAGCGAGCCGCTGCCCCCGGTTGCTGGCTTCCCGGGCCAGAGGATACGAGGAATAATGGAAAGGGCCGCCGCGTAAAGGGTGCCGCCTTGGGCCGCTTCCACCCGGCCCGATTGGATGTATATCACCGCCTTGCCGACGAAGTCGTTTTGGTTCAGGCGAATGTCGACCATTTCCAGGTGTGATTGGTTGTAGGCATTGAACAATTGGAAATTGGTGAACACTCTGACAGCCTTCTCCACGCGCGAAGACAAGCCTTTTAGCTGCCACACCGATTCGCGGATATCATCGCGCTCCCGCATGTAATTGATGTAAAGGCTCAGTCCCAAGTAAAAGAACACGATCACGACAGTCGTGGAAAGCCAGCGCGGCCGGTAGAAGTAAAAGGTGAATGCCCAAACCGTGAGCGCAGCCAGGATGCCAAAGCCCGCAAACCCCATGGAAATCACGGTAACGGCCGGAAACAAGGTGGTGGCTGCCAACCACATGTAGAACTTGGACGTGTTCTTTTTCTGATAAGCTTCCCGCAAGAAAAAGGTAATGCTGACAACCGACAAGTATGATCCGGCACTAGCGATGGATGAGAGGCTGGGAATGCGGTTCAATATGGGCCGCAGGAAAAAGAAGAAGAGCAGGGAGATGAGCAGCAGAGTACCGGGAAGCTCGGTCGTGAACTTGGGATTATAATACTTGAGGATGTTGGGTCTTGGATTTGGAAACAAGAGCGAGCAGAGGATGCATCCGAGGACGAAGGCTGCCAGCCCGATCACCGAAACGAAGAACCCAAGAAAGGTGTTCTGCATGCTGGCTCCACCCTGCAAGAGGTAGGCCGAGCGCGGCTGGTAGTACTCCATCGCATAAGCCAGGGCACCGGTGAGATGAATCACCGACAATCCTGCCACGTAGGCCAGAGGCAGCCCTACGGACCGTTTGTTCCGCCATTGGTTCCACAACAAGATGCAGCACAGCGCTACCCACCATAAGATGAGCATCCGCATGTTTTCCTTCGTGGGCTGGAGCAAGAATTCCATGTGAGGACGGCGACGATCGTAGTTGCGAAATGTTGTGGCCCTGACGATCTCGCCACAAGGACAGGCAAAATCATGGTCGAATAGACCACAAAGTCTACTGGCTGGCGTTCAAGGTTTGAAATCTCATGGCTCGATCCACGAGAGCAGAAAAATCGCTGGCCACGGCTGACCAGTCCCGATTTTGATGAGTGTGACCGAGAGCTTCCACCATGGTTGCCAGAGACTCTCGATGACCGTCACACCACCGCAGCCTGTCGATGAAAAGATCAGAACGGCGTACTGGCAGAGTCCACCCCGTCACTCCTTCGTCCACTATGTCCGGAGCCGCGCAGTGATCCGTGGCCAGAATAGGAAGGCAGGCTGTCTGTGCTTGGGCCAGGACGGCGGCAAAACCATCATGCAAGGTGGGAAAAAGATACAGGTCGGCGGCATCGTAGATGGCTGGCAACCCGGCCTCGGGCTGACGGGGAATCAGTTCCAGCACGTTGCCCGCGGCGCTCACGCGTGAAGCTGCATCGGGAGTGATGTTGCCGACGACCCGAAAGTGAAAGCGGTGGCTCATGGCTTTTGCCACTTCTATCAAGTCGATGATGCCCTTTTGCAGGGAAACGGTGCCTGTGTAGAGCACGGTGAGTTTCTGACCCGAACGAATGCGCTGTATCCGAGCCGCGATGACTTCTTCTGTTGGGCGGAACTGCGCCACATTGCTGCCCAGAGGCAGCAGCATGGTCTTTT
>JAQGPI010000566.1 GCA_028293175.1 Verrucomicrobiaceae bacterium
CATCCGTTCAGGCCAAGGACCAGCTCCATCTCTACACCTGGGCCGATTATATCAAGCCGGAGCTGGTGGAGAAGTTCGAGGCCACCCACAAGTGCAAGGTCGTCATTGATACCTTCGATTCTAACGAATCCATGTATGCCAAGGTGCGTGCTGGTGCCGCTGGCTACGACCTGATCGTGCCGAGCAGTTACATGGTGAAGCTGATGGCCGATCAGGGCCTGATCATTGAACTGGACGCCGCTAAGCTGCCCAATCAAAAGAACATCGATCCCGAGGTGCTCGGCAAGATTCCCGACAGGAAGATGCGGCACGCAGTGCCTTACGCCACTAGCTATGGCGTGCTGGCCTATCGCAAGGACAAGATCAAGGACCCGGAAGCAAGCTGGTCGATGCTCAGCCGCACAGGTTATCATCGCAAGAGCTGCCTGCTCAACGACATGCGCGAGACCCTTGGCGCGGCCTTGAAATCGCTCGGCTACAGCCTCAACACCCATGATGAAAAGCAGCTCGCTGCCGCCCGCGACGTGGTGATCGGCTGGAAGAAGAACATCGCGAAGTTTGACAACGAGCAGTACAAAAGCGCCATCGATGCCGGTGAGTTCGTGCTCGTCCACGGCTACAGCGGCGACCTCTTCCAAGTGGTGAATGACAACGCCAAGGTGGGCATCCTGATGCCCAAGGAAGGCATGACCATGGCGTGCGATGAACTCGTTATTCCCAAAGGAGCGACCAATCCCGCGCTCGCTTATGAGTGGATCAACTTCATCCTCAATCCCGCCGTCGCCGCCGAGAACATGGAGTTCATGGGCTACCTCATGCCCAACACCGCCGCCTTGAAAAAAGTCTCGCCCGCTTTCCTGTCAAATCCCGCCGTCGCCATCCCTCCGGATCTGAAGCTCAAATGTGAAGTCATTGAAGACGTCGGCGAGGATTTGGCGAAGTACACCAAGGCCTGGGATGAGGTGAAGGCGGCAAAGTAGAGACGGCCACCCGCCCCTTCATTTCCGGATAGACGTGAGAACCGCTCATTTGAGACGTTCAGAGAAGATCATCGCCATGCTCAAGCGCCTCACACTCAGCACCCTGTTCGTCGCGTCATCGCTCACTGCCCAGGAGTCAAAAGAGGATTCCTCTTCCTACCTCGGCCGCAAGATCGCGCAGACGATGCATTACGCGGGGGCCAACTGGCTCACCCGCCATGAGCGCGAGCAGGAGGAGGCCAGCCTCAAGATGCGCGAGGAGCTCCACCTGAAGCCCGGCATGAACGTGTGCGATATGGGCAGCGGCAACGGCTATCACACCATCCCCATGGCTAAGGCAGTGGCACCGGACGGGAAGGCTTATGCGGTGGACATTCAGAGGCCGATGCTGGAGATGCTGGAAGCCGCTGCACGCGAGGCGGGAGTGACCAATATCGTTTCCGTGCTGGGCGCTGAAGACAGCCCCAAGCTGCCCGAAGCAAGCTGCGACGTCATCCTGCTCGTTGATGTGTATCACGAATTCTCCAAGCCCGAGCCGATGATTGCGGGCATGAAAAAGGCGTTAAAGCCCCACGGCCAGATCGTGCTGGTGGAATTCCGCGCCGAGGACGATGAGGTGCCCATCAAGCCCGAACACAAGATGAGCAAAGCGCAGGTCATGAAGGAAATGGCCGCCAATGGCTTCACTCTTTCCCGTAGTTTCGATAAGCTCCCCTGGCAGCACATGATGTGGTTTGAAGCTGGACAGCCATCGCCTGCTTCGATAAACACACCCTCTCCATCCAAATGAAACCTCTCCTGCTCACCCTCGCCCTCGCCTCAACCCTTTCGTTCGCCCGCGCCGCGAGCGAATGGGCGTCGCTCCTTGATGGCAAAAGCCTCGCAGGCTGGACCAGCGCCGATGGCGGCAAGCCCGGCGAAGGCTGGAATGTCGAAGCCGATGGCGTATTGCATCTTTCCGGCAAGGGCGCTGGTATCCTGTTGTCCGAAAAGGAATACTCCAACTTCGAACTCGAGTGGGAATGGAAGCTCGCTGAGGCGGGCAACAACGGCATCAAGTACTGGGTGACCAAGATCGGCGGCAAGGAATGGCTGGGCATCGAATATCAGATGATCGACGACAACAAGCACCCTGATGGACTGAAGGGCGGCAGCCACAACACGGGCAGCATTTATGACATTTTCGATTCGGACAAGGAGAAGATCTTGAAGCCCATCGGCGAATGGAACTCCAGCCGCATCGTGGCCAAAAACGGTGTGCTTGAGCATTACCTCAACGGCAAGCTTTGCAGCAAGGCGGACACCAAGTCCGACGAGTGGAAGGAGCACCTCGCTAAGAGCAAGTTCAAGTCGAAGGTCGGTTTCGCCCCCGGTCACGGCAAGATCATGCTCACCGAGCACGGCGATCCTGCCTGGTTTCGCAACATGCGCATCAAGGAGCTTTAATCCTATGCACGGTATTGGCCTCATCGGGCTCGGCTTCATGGGCGCCACCCACCTCAAGGCTTGGCAGCAAGTGCCCCGGGTGCGCATCGCTGCTTTGTGCAATCCCAGCGGACGCCACTTGGATGGCGACTTCACGGATGTGGCGGGCAATCTTGGCGCTAATGATCCGCTAAAGCTCGACATGACCGAGGTGCATGGCTATCGCAGCTTCGATGAGATGCTGGCAGATCCAGAGGTCACAGTGGTGGATATTTGCACGCCCACGCACACTCATCGCGACCTCGCGCTTGCGGCATTGAAGGCAGGCAAACACGTGCTGTGTGAAAAGCCCATGGCGCGCACTTCAGAGGAAGCGCGCGAGATGACCGCAGCCGCTCGGGAGGCCGGTCGCGTGCTGATGCCCGCCATGTGCCTGCGCTTCTGGCCGGGCTGGCTGTGGCTCAAGGAAGCCGTTGATTCCAACCGCTACGGCAACGTGCTGTCCGCCCGCTTTACACGCTTAGCGGAACCTCCGGCCTGGGGCCTGGGTTTCTTCTTCGATGGAGCCAAATCCGGTGGCGCACTGCTCGATCTGCACATTCATGATACCGATTTCGTCCGTTACCTATTCGGCCATCCACTGAAAGTCGAATCGGCGGGCTACACTAAGGTCAGCGGTGCCATCGATCACGTCGCCACGCGCTATCATGTGGCCAGTGGTGCCCTTGTTTACGCTGAGGGCTCATGGGCCATGGCCAGGGGCTTTGGCTTTCGCATGGCCTATGTTGTGAACTTCGAACACGCGACCGCTGAGTATGATTCAGCGCGTCTCGACAATCCTTTGCAGCTCTCGATCAACGGTGAAAAGCAGATCATCGATTGCGATGGCCCGAGCGGCCATCTCGCTCAGATGACGCACTTCATTGAGGCCTTGGACAACGGCACTGACCCCAGCATTGTCACAGCCGAAGACGGCGTGGCCGCACTGGAAATCTGCGAAGCTGAAGCCGCTTGCGCAGCTCAAGGCAAGCCCGGCGCTCCGTAGCCTAAACCGAAAGCATCAGCGAATTCCCGTGCCCAAATCCTGTTTTCCAAATATGGAAATATATCCAAATACGGAAATCTGAGTGCAAGACCCTGCGACGGCAGCCGTATTCATCCCACGATGGAGAATCCCAAGCCCACCAGCCTTCTGCCCGACGAATCTGCCGCTTCGCCCGGCACCGACCGCACGCTCGCCATTATCGAGGTACTGAGCGGCCACGGCCATTCAGGCATGACCATCGCCGAGATCGGCCGCTGCCTGGACCTACCGCAGAACTCCGTCTTCCGCATCGTCGATACCCTGCACGAACGCGGCTACGTGGAGCGCGATAGCGCACGCCGCTATGCCCTCACCGGCAAGTTGCTCGATCTTGCCAAGCCCAAGGTCGGCGACAAAAGCCTCGCCGCCTGCGCCTTCGATGCCCTCTGCGAACTGCGCGATGGCACTGCGGAAACCGTGCAGCTTGCCGTGCGCTCCCAACACCGCTGCGTGCTGATCGAGCAGGTCGCTTCGCGCCAGCCGGTCAAGGTGCTGGGCGAGCTCGGCCTGCGCATCCCCCTTTACTCCTGCGCGCCCGGCAAGGCGATGCTCGCCGCCCTTCCTAACATCGAGCTGGATGACTTCTTCAAGAACGTCACGCTCAAGAAGTTCACCGCGACCACCCTCGCCACCCGCAAGGCGCTCCTCGCCGACCTAGCCGCTATCCGCCATCGCGGCTGGTCACTAGATATCGCGGAAGGCATGGAGGGCATCCATTGCGTCGGCGCCGCCGTACTGGACGGCAACGATTTCCCGGTCGCCGCCGTCACCGTCATTGGCCCCTCCTTCCGCTTGAAGGAAAGCCACTTCGCCGAGATCGGCCAGAAGTGCGTGGCCGCCGCGCAAACCATTCGCGAACGCCTGCTCGCTTAAATTCATGAGCTTCCGTCTTTCCATCGTCGCCCTGCTAGCGGCCACCGCTTCGCACGCCTCCGCCATCACCACGGAGCAGACCGAATTCTTCGAGAAACGCATCGGCCCTATCCTTGCCCAAGACTGCTATGAATGTCACAGCGCCGAGGGCAAGAAGAAGGGAGGCCTGCTGCTAGACTCACGGCCCGGCTGGCAAAAGGGCGGTGAAAGCGGCCCCACCATCATCCCCGGCGATGCCGCCAATAGCCTGTTCATGAAGGCCATCCGCCATGTGGACAAGGACATGGAAATGCCCAAGGCCGGAGCCAAGCTGGATGACAAAGTCATCGCTGAGTTCGAGCATTGGATCAATGATGGCGCACCCGATCCGCGCGACAAGCCGCCAAGCAAAGAGCAGCTCGCCAAGGATACCGATTGGAAGTCCATCCTGGAGCGGCGCAAGCAATGGTGGGCTTTCCAGCCCGTGACGAAACAGCAGCCACCCGTGTCTGGCATTCATCCTGTGGACGCATTCATCCAGGCCAAGCTGAAGGAGGCAGATCTCCAGCCTGCCCTCCCAGCTGATCCCGCCACTCTCATTCGCAGACTTAGCTATGTGCTCAACGGCATGGCGCCCACGCCTGAAGAGATGAGGGCCTTTCAAAAGGCCATGAAAGACGAGCCGCAGTCCGCGGTCTCCGATCTGGTGGACAAGCTGCTCGCTTCATCGCGCTATGGCGAAACTTGGGCGCGTCATTGGATGGACTGGGTGCGCTATGCTGAGACCTACGGCAGCGAGGGCGATGCGCCCATCCCTTATGCCTGGCGTTACCGCGATTACCTGATCCGCTCATTTAACAATGATGTGCATTATCCACAGATGCTGCGCGAGGCCATTGCCGGGGATCTCCTGCCGCAGCCCCGCATCAGCAAGGAACTCGGCCTCAACGAATCCGCACTCGGCATCGGTCAGCTTCGCATGGTGCTGCATGGCTTCTCGCCCACCGATACGCTGGATGAAATGGTGACCTTCACTGACAATCAGATCGATGTCGTCAGCAAGGCCTTCCAGGGCCTCACCGTGAGCTGCGCCCGCTGTCACAACCACAAGTTCGATGCTATCAGCCAGACGGATTTCTATTCCTGGTTTGGCATTTTCAGCAGCACGCACCCGGCGGTGATTGATGTGAATGCACCCGGCCGTGGCAGCGATGACCGCGCAGAATTGGAGAAGTTGAAGGAACAGATTCAGCAGGCCGTCGGCAAGATATGGCTGAAGGCGGCAGCAGGCCTACCCACACTTCCGGTAAAAGCCGATACCAAGCCTATTGAAGCCGTCAAACGCTGGGATTTCACCAGGGGTCAATGGTTCACTAGCGGGGAAGGCGTCAAGCAAGGAACCTCGAAAGCAGGCGAGTTCGGCATCGCCATTGAGGGCGATAAGATCGTCAGTCACGTGCATCCCGCCGGAGTGTTCTCTGATCTCATTTCCACCAAGGATCGCGGCGTGCTCATGTCGCCCACTTTCAAATGCGAAGGCGGCACTCTGTGGATGCGCGCGGCGGGCGGTGGCACGGCCCGCGCCCGCTATGTGGTCCAAAATTATCCCCGCACTGGCACCGTCCACAAGGCCAAGGACTTCAAGGAAGCGGAGGATGAAAAGCTCGGCTGGCGCAAGCTGGACCTCGATTACTGGAAGGGCGACAACCTCTTCATCCAGTGTAGCACCGTGGCTGACATGCCAGCCGAGACGAAGCTGGATGAACGATCCTGGTTTGGCATTACCGAGGCCTTCATAACCATGGGGACCGAACCACCGCCGAGCAATCCGATTGGCGGCAACCCGCTCGAAGCGGTCCAGGCATGGCTCAATCACACTGCCACCGATGCGCAGGCCGAGCTGCTTGACCTCTTGCTGACCACCAACAAACTGCCTAACAATCTGAGGGACGTCACCGAAGCCGTTCCATTGCTGGCCAGGTACCGCGAGACCGAAGCGCGGCTCGCCATGCCTACCCGTGCCCCTGGCGTGCTGGAGGCTGATGCGCATGATGCGGCGCTCTATCTGCAAGGCGATCACAAGCGGCCCGGTCCACCGGTGCCTCGTTACTTCCTTGACGGTATTGATTCTACTCCTTACAAGACCGCCAACAGCGGTCGCCTGGAGCTTGCTGAGAGCCTTGCCAGCGACAAAAACCCGCTCACCGCGCGAGTGATCGTGAACCGCCTCTGGCACCATGTCTTCGGCCGTGGCCTGGTCTCCACGCCTGATAATTTTGGCCGCTTAGGCGATCCACCTTCCCATCCCGAACTGCTCGATTACCTCGCGCAGAGTGTCATTGACAGTGGTGGCTCGATCAAAGAGATGATCAAATTCCTGGTCACCTCGCAGACCTTCCAACAAAACGATCATGCACCGCCGCGCATCGCGGAGAAGGACCCGGAGAACAAGCTTTTGAGCCACTTCAGTGTCCGTCGTTTAGAAGCCGAAGCCATTCGCGACAGCATCCTCGCGCTTACCGGCGAACTCGACACCACCATGTATGGCGAAGCCGTGGGCGGTGCTGACAAACGCCGCAGCGTGTACGTCAAAGTCATCCGCAACAATCTCGATGACTTCCTCACCGTTTTCGATGCACCCGTGCCCAGCACCACGCGTGGCCGTCGCGATGCGACCAATGTTCCGGCGCAGTCGCTTACCCTTCTCAATGCCCCGCGAATCAAAGATTGGGCCGTTCGCTGGGCCGCCAGTACCACAGGTGATGATGCGGCCCGTGTGCGCCGGATGTTCAATCAAGCCTTGGGCCGTGATCCCTCGCCTGAAGAGCTGAAAGGCTGCCAGTCCTTCCTTGAAGAATCCAGTCATGCCGGTGATGGCGAGCGCAAGAAGTTGGCGGAATACGAAGCGCAGGCAAAGGCTAAAAGAGAGCGGATCAATACCATCCTTGAACCTGTCCGCGCCAAGCTGACTGCCGCACATGGCAAAGGCGCGCCCGTTTTGCACGGCGTGCCCACGCCTTATGCGGAGTGGGATTTCGAGAGCGGCCCCGAGGATCTTTGCGGGCATCTGCCGCTCAAACTTGAAGGCGATGCGCGGCTTGATCACGGTGCCTTGGTCCTGGAAGGCAGTGCCTACGCCCGTAGCAAACCGTTACCTGTGACCCTGAAGACCAAGACTCTCGAAGCCTGGGTGATGCTCGACAATCAGGAGCAGCGCGGCGGCGGCGTGGTCACCGTGCAGGACCTACATGGAGGTGTGTTTGACTCTATTGTTTTCGGTGAGAAAGAGGCCAAGCATTGGATGGCCGGCAGCGATTTCGGCAAGCGCACGCAGAACTTTAATGCGCCTGCGGATGATGAGGCTGTCTCGCGGCCCGTACACTTGGCGCTGGTCTATGAGGCCGATGGCACCATCATTGGTTACCGCGATGGCATGCCTTATGGTGACCGCTACAAAAGCGATGGTCCTGTGGTTTTCAAACCCAGCGAAAGCGAAGTGCTCATCGGCTGCCGCCACGGCTCCGGCGGCGGCAACAAACTGTTGCACGGCCGCGTGCTGCGAGCGCGCCTCTATGATCGTGCGCTAAAGCCAGAAGAGATTGCGAAGTCGAGGTACTTGGAAGCTGCCAGCCTCAACGAACATGACGTCATCGCGGCCTTGTCAGATGCTCAGCGCCATGAGATCGCCGCCCTGCAAACGGAGCTTTCCTCCATCGCTGAGAAGACCAGCACCCTGCAAGAGCACGTGCAGCAGTTCGACCGCCCCGACCAAGCCTGGGGCAGCCTGGCTTTGTCGCTGATCAATCTGAAGGAGTTTATTTATCTGAAGTGACCGCCATGAACACACCCTTCACCCGCCGCCAAGTCCTTGCCCGCGCCTCCACCGGCTTCGGCCTCACCGCGCTCTCCGCGCTGATGGCTGAAAAGCAGGCCGCCGGTGCCGCTCCGATTCCGCACCGGGCGATGAAGTTCGCGCCTAAAGCGCGCAGCGTCATCTTCTGCTACATGAGCGGCGGTGTATCACATGTGGATACATTTGACCCCAAGCCGATGCTCGAAAAATACGCCGGTCAGCCTATGCCCGGCGGCGTGCAGCGAACCCAGTTCAACAACAACGGCACCGTGCAGCCCTCCCACTGGAAATACAAGCGCTACGGCCAGAGCGGCCTGCCGGTGAGCGACATGCTGCCGCACATGGGCGAGGTGGCGGATGAGCTTTGCGTGATCCGCTCGATGACTGCCAAGTTCAGCGAGCATGCCCAGGGGAATTTCTTCATGCATACCGGCTTCCCCTTCCTGGGCTATCCCAGCGCCGGGGCCTGGACCAGCTATGGGCTGGGTTGCGAATCGAGCGATCTGCCCGGCTATGTGGTACTGCAAGCGGGTGGTGCGGCCACTCCTCATGGCGGCGTGGGCCTGTTCGGCAATGGCTTCCTTCCCGCCCAGCATCAGGCTTCCGTCATCAAGGCGGACGAGGGCGAGCCGCTGCACAACATCCAGCCGCGCGAATCTGCAACGCTGCAGCGCCAGCGCCTGGATTTCATTGGTGCGATGGACAAGCGTTTCACCGAATCCATCGACGCTAACAGCCAGGTGGATGCAGCGATCAAGAATTACGAGATGGCCTGGCGCATGCAGGCCGCCGTGCCCGAGCTTTGCGACATCAAGGGCGAGACCGAAGCCACCAAAAAGCTTTACGGCCTGGACGATCCCGAGCCAAAAAAAGCAGCCTATGCCCGCCAGTGCCTGCTCGCCCGAAGGCTAGTGGAACGCGGTGTGCGTTTCATCGAACTCAGCACGCTGGCCTACAATCTCGGGGGCGGCAACGGTGCCAATCCCTGGGATCATCACGGCGACATCAAAAACGGCCACGGCCGCATGGGCAATCAAATCGGCCAGC
>JAQGPI010000584.1 GCA_028293175.1 Verrucomicrobiaceae bacterium
TTCTGGCTGCTGCACACGCTCACTGGCGGCGCGGTGGAGATGCCTGCGGGTGCGCTCCAGGGCAGCTACCTGATTCTGCTGTTCATGGGCTTGTTCAACCTCGCCGTGGGATGCTTTGCCTCCTCCCTCACCGCCAACCAGATCGTCGCCGCCGTGGCCTGTTTCACCCTCTGCCTGATGCATTTCCTGCTCGGCGTGTTCATGCAGGTAGGGCGCAACGTGCCTGCCCGCTATATCGATCTAGTGCAGTACATTTCCTCACGCAATCACTTCCGCGACTTCATCAACGGGGTGGTGGACAGCCGGGTGCTGATTTACTACGCCAGCCTGTCGCTGCTGTTCCTAGCGCTCACGCATCAGGTGGTGGAATTTCGCCGCTGGAAGCTCTGAAATCCGGCCGAATCCGACTGAATCAAACCGAATCCGACCCCAATTTCACTCATGCCCGACCCGATCCCTAGTACGACCTCGAGCTCCAAACCTAAGGGGGCGCCCGGCCGTTTTGGCATTGGCTTGAATGTGCTGCTGCAAGTGCTGCTGGGGCTGGCCATCTTCGGCGGCGTCAACAAGCTCAGCTACATGTACTACACGCGGTGGGACCTGAGCCCGGAAAGCGAGTTCACCCTCAACAGCTCGACGTTGAACTACCTGCGCCGGCAATCCAAGGAGATCAGCCTCACGGTAATCTCCCAGCGCGACTCCAAGGTGTATGCGGACATGCAGAGCCTGATCGAAGAGTACCGCCGCAATGGGAAGGGCTTGGTGAAGATCGAGTTCATTGACCCAGTGCTCGACCTTGAGCGCACGGAGCAGTTCAAGGCGGAGAACAAGCTGACCCTGCCACAGGGTGGCGTCCTAGTGAAGGCCAACAAGGGCATGCGGTTCATCCCGGAGGATCAGATGATCATCCGCACCAAGGGCATGGACGCGGATCATCCGCAGATCTGGTTTCGCGGCGAGGATGCCATCACCTCCGCCATTGTGGGGTTGATGGAGGGTGCGCAGCGGCGCTTCTACTTCATCACCGGCAAGGGCTCGCGCTCTGAATCCCGCGCGACGGAGACCTTCGCCACCCTCCAAGAGCTGGGCCGTCAGCAGAACTTCGATGTGCAGCCGCTGAATCTGGCCGTGGACGCGGTACCAAAGGATGCCAACGGCCTGATCCTGACGGGCGCCAAGTACGACCTCTCGGACCGCGAACTGGATGTGCTGCGCAGCTACTGGGGCACGAAGCGCGCATCCGTGCTGGTCATGCTTGATCCTTCCTCGGAAACGCCACGGCTGCTCAGTTTCCTCAACAGCATGGGCGTCGGACCACGCAACGACCGCGTGCTGTACGCCGAAAGCACCAGCACCGGACCGCGCAAGGAATTCAGCGTGGAAGCCCGCTTCTCGAAAGACGTGCCGATCACCAGCCCGCTGAGCGATGCCACCACCAAATTCGAAGGCCAGACGCAGTCCCTCACCCTTGCCACGCGCGATGACGCCCTCAAGCAGCAGGGCATTGCCCTCGCCCCGCTGATCATCGCCTCGCCGCGCTACTGGGGTGAGACGGACTACTTGAACGACCTGCCGGTGGTCAGTGAAGGCGACGCCGTACCGCCGCTCTATCTCGCGGCTGCGGTCGAGCGCGGCGCGGTCGCGGATGAACGGCTGCGGGTGAACAGCGCCCGCCTTGTCGTCGTGGGCAATGCCACGCTTCTCGACAAGCAGACCCGCCTCGCGCAGAACCAGGACTTCATCGCCTCCGCCCTGAACTGGATGCTCAACCGCGAGCGCCTTATTGGCGTGATCCCCAAGCCCAAGGGCCAGTACCGCGTGCAGCTCAATGACAAGCAGCGCGAGCTGCTCTTCTGGATCACCGCCCTCTGTGCGCCGGGCATTGTTCTGCTGTTTGGCTTCAGCGTCTGGGCCGGCCGACGTGCGTCGTAAGCTCGTTTTCCGTTTCCGTTTCCCCGTCCCCATCTTCTATCTTCCGATCTCCCATCTTCGGCGCGCAGCGCCTTCTTCCTCATCTTCGGCGCGTAGCGCCCCCCGAATGCGTACTAGCACCACATTGATCCTCTTCCTCCTCGCCGGTCTCATCGGCGCGGCCATCTACAACCTTGAGAGCGTGATCCCCTCCACGCGCGACACCAAGGAGCGTGCGGAGCATCCCTTGCAATTCGATGCCGCGACGGTGGATGCCATCAGCATCGAAGCAGGTGAAACCACCACCACGCTCGCCTTTCGCGACCGCTTCTGGTACGTGGGCAAACCGCTCGATGACGTGGCCGATCCGACGCTGGTGCAAAGCGTGCTGAAGGCCCTCAACGAGGCTGAATGGCTGGAGCACCTGAAGCGCACTGAAATGGGTGGCGCGGCCTGGAAGCTCACCGGTCTGGACAAGCCTGCCACTCATGTGAAGCTCAGCTCCAAGGGAGCGGTAGTGGCCGAATGCTGGCTGGGCAACGCCTCCGCCATCGAGGGCGCTGCCTACCTCGGTATCCTCGCCCGCACGGCGGGCCAGATGGACCATTACGTGGTGCGTACTCCCCTTCCCCAAGTGGTCAAGAAATCGCAGGAAGAATGGCGCGATGCCCGCCTTGTGCGCGTGCCCGCCGAGAGCGTTTCCCGCATCACCATTAGCGATGGCCATGGCAAAATCGAGATGGCTCGCGACAAGCCGAACGCGCCCTGGGATTTGGTGAAACCGCTGCTTACCCGCGGTCATAACGATCGCATCAACGAGCTGCTGGCCACCGTGCTTGCGCTCAAGATCACGGCCCTGGCTTCGACCGGCACCAGCGCCAAGGCCATCCCGCAGGCGGATGCTTTGAACATCACTCTGCAAAGCGCCGCCGCCGTGTCGCCATTGGGGATTTCGCTCGTCAAACCCACCGACCCAGCGGCCACGAAGGCCGATGCCACCGCTTCGCATCGCGCCCACACTTTCACCATTGCCAGCGAACGACTCAACAGCCTGTGGGTGCAGCTGAACGACGTGCGCGATGACCGCCTCGCCCGTGTGGATACCGAGAAGGTGGACGGCGTGATCGTGAAAAGCGGCGTCGCCGGTGAGGTCACGCTGCGCAAGCAAGGCGAGTCATGGCAGTTGCAGCACGGCACCGAATGGGAGCCCGCCAATGGGGCGCAGGTGGCCAAGATGTTCGACACTCTCAACAACCATCAGGTGCGCGAATTCGTCGCCGATTCCGCCGCTAATCTTGAGCCGTATGGCCTCAATGCGCCCTTCCTCACCGTCGCTTGGAACGACCCCGGCGACAAGCCCACCACCGATGATGCCGTCTTGCAGACTAGCGGCAAACGCTTCGCCGCCATCCCGCTCGTCGGCACCGAAACCGAGCTCCAGTTCGGCCAGGACGCGCAGGGCAGCATCTTCGCCAAGTATGAGGGCGAGTCCATCATCTACCGCGTCGGTGCCTCTGTGCTCCAAGCCATGCCGCGCGACAACGTGCGCTGGAAGGCCCTCAACCCCGTGCGCTTCAGCCAGTTCGCCCTCGTGCGCATCGCCATTTCCGTGGGCACCAATCCGCCCGTCATCCTCGATCACCATCCTGTTTCCTCCGCCTGGAGTGGTGCCCGCGCGGGCGAAGATTTGACGCCCCTCATCGATCAGGTGAAGGCCGACCGTTTGGTGGACAAACTCGGGGGCCTCGTCGTGCAAGACTGGGTGCAGGACCGCACCGACGGCACCAAGGCGCTGCAAAATCCCGTCGTCACCATCCAGATCACTCTCCTTACCCAGCCCGGCAACGCCAAGAGCCCCACCAAGCTCATCACCGTCAACTTCTCCCCCACCGTCTCCGGCACCGATTCCGCCCTGTATTATGGCCGCGTGGACAACAGCCCGGACATCTTCCTTATCACCCGCGACGGCATGCGCGAGCTGCTGGCCTCAGTGTTGAAGAGCAAGTGAGGGCGGGCGGAGTTCAGGCAAAGTAGAAGGGGCGCACGGAGCTGTGAAGCTCGTCGGCAGTTTCAAAGCCATTCCTCCATCACTTCAGGTCTTCACCCGGCAGCCCTTCGATAACATCCAGCCACTCCACATTCACGCACTCGCACACCGCTCGTAGCTGGTCTACACACCAGTCACTCAGCGGCACCCATTCTCCAGCATCGTCCTTCAAATGCCAGCCGACTTTGTCGCTGAACTCCTCATACGGCATCTTGTCACGCTCCAGCGTGGCGGTGATCGCCCCATGCAATTCAGCCTCGCTTACCATCGCACCTTGATAAGGCGGATCCGTGAAAAACGCTGACGGCCTGACATTGCAATAAGTGGCCAGCGACCGGATCATCTGCAGAGAGCAGTTCGATTCCATCTCGTCTGGACGACCGAGCAGATCCCATACCCAGGCGGAAGGGATGCCGGTGCGGAGGGAGCACTCGCCAACATCCAGGGAGGCCGAAGAGAAAATCCGGGCCAGGCGTGTTTTGTCATTCATGAGTCAGGCAGTGCCAGGAATCTAAGCCACAATCTGCATCGAATCCACTCCGTTACCCTGAGTTGTAGACGGGCGGATCACCCGCCATCTCCACCTTTGAGATAGACTCCCTTCCGCCGGGATGGGATACTTCCTGCGCCATGACTCTTTTTCTATGCATTGGCTTCGCCGTTGTGGTTTCGACTTTCATCCTGTGGCGAACGCAGCATTGGAGCGGTGGCGGCCGCACCGCATTGATCATCGCCGGTTATTATGCAGCTGGAGTTGCTGGTTACGCGATTGACCGGCTGTTCGGTCCCGCCGCGCCTGGACGAGTGGACGCTTACTATCTGCGACTGTGCGATTCGGCTCTGCTGTCCGTCGTGGTACTGTCGGCTATCCAAGAGGCAGTCGTTGGAATCCTGTTTGATCTTTACAGCAAATGGCGCGGCGGAATTCCCATTGAGAAGCGGAAGACAAAGGTAAGTGAGCCAGAGATCGGCAGTGGACAGTAATTTGCCAACCGCAGATTACCCCGCCTTCCGTGCCGAATACAACGTCGCAATGCCCAGCGACAGCGGTCGCGAAGTCGCTTCGGCAAAGCCATTCGCCATCATCAGCGCTTCCATGTCCCTGCCGGAAGGGAAGCTCTCAATGCTGCGGCACAGGTACTCGAATGCCGCCCGCTGGCCGGTGATCGCTCCTGCTAATTTGGGCATCACCTTCTCAAGGTAGAACACATACATGGGGCGCAGCAACGGCAGACGGGGCAGGGAAAAATCCAGCACCACCAAGTGCCCGCCGGGACGCAGCACGCGGCTCATTTCTTGAAGTGCCTTTGGCCACGAAGCCATGTTGCGCAGACCGAAGGCCACCGTCACCACATCGAAGGCCGCATCCTGTACCGGCAGCGCCAGACCGTCCGCAGCGATCAGGTGATGAAAGCCGCGCTTCTGCGCTTCCATCATCATCGGTGGTGAGAAATCGCCGCCCAGTACCTTCGCCTGTGGACAAGCCTTTTGGATGGCCTGCGCCAGATCGCCGCTGCCTGTGGCCAGATCCAGCACCCAGGTCGGTTGGTAACTGGCCACCAGCTTTGCGGTGAACCAGCGCCAGATCACATCCACGCCCAGGCTCAGCACATGGTTGGTCACCACGTAACGCTTGGCGATGCCTGCGAAGGCTTGCTTTACAAATCCGGCGTCCTGCATGGCATGGGGCCGCAATCTTGATGCGGCACCCCGGTGGTAAGCCGGGGAAAAATGGTGCTCACGAAAGGACTCGAACCTTCACAATGTTACTTACTAGAACCTGAATCTAGCGCGTCTACCAATTCCGCCACGTGAGCGTGCTGTGCCTTTTGAGGGGCGCGGGCGGTGAGTTTGGCGTGTGGCGAAGGTTTCTCAACTAGAATTTTGCATTCTCTTCAAACTCGCCGCCAACGTCACCTACTATAACCTCACTCCGCCGCCTGTTTCACCATCAGTATTACTCGGCCGCTCCGCCCCAGGCCATCCACCTTCCTTGGCTGCGACGTCATGAAGAAGCCGTAGCCGCGTTCGGATTCCGCGCCTTTCTCGAAGATTACGCCCTGCCACGTCGGCTTCGTGTGATCATCGAGGGCAAACGTGCCGTTTATCAAGCCTGTGGCAGCATTCAGCGCAAGGGTGAAGCTCGTATCCGACACAGGCACCTTGCTCGCCACATAGGCCGGGCTGAGATTGATATCCTTGTAGAAGACCGAAGTGAACTCATCGGCTGAAAAGTTCAGGCCCACATTGCCATCGACAGCATTCACGGGATTCAGGCCTGGGATCGAAACATGGTACCTGCTGCCCATCACATCGACGGCGATGCCTTCAGCCCAGCCCCAGGGATACCATTGCACACCGATCTGGTAGGGGCGGAACCAGCGTACCTCGCTTCCCTGCATGTCTGAATTTTGAGGTACGGTGTCCACCTTCATATCTGCGGCGATGCAGCCTTGGAACGCGGCGTACAGGGGCACATACAGCGGCCAGCGGTTGTCCTTCGAAAGCTTCGCACTGGTGGTGAAGGCGGTGTTGTCCGCCAGCTTGCCGGTGAAGGTCACCGTGCCATCCGGCTTTACCGTGCCGGTGGCGTAGCCATCACCCTGCGGGTAATCAGCAGCGACCAGTCCCGGCTGTGTCGAATGATGCTTGAACACCAGCGTATAGGGCTTGCTGGTGATGTCCGGGCCGGTGGGAACCTTGTGCGCGAGGCTGTAGGCGGCGCGCTCGGCCTGGATGACGGACTCTGCCACGACCGCGCCGCGCAGACGCTGCACCGCGCTGCCAGTCATCACACGATCAGCACCGGTCATGTCCACATGCAGCGAGAGTTCCAACGGTGATTTGGGCAAGGGTTTGGTATTGCGCGCGAGGGCGATGGTGGTAGCCCGAGTGGGACCGAAACGAGCCACGCCCTGGTTGTCAAAGACGCCGCTAAAAGGCATCGACAAGCCATCCATTTTCAGCGTGCCGGTCACGCTGCCATTGCTCATCACTGTGGCGGTGAGGCAGCCGGTGTTATCATTGCCCGGCACCGGGGCGGGAGGCGGCGGCTCCTGCCCTGGCGGGGTCCCTGCCAGATTCAGCTTCAGTCGCACCAGCCCGTTATAGATGCCGACGATGTCTGGCTTGAAGGGATTGGCGATGAATAGAGCCGTCAGAGTCCGGTTTTTCAGGTGAATGAAGGTCAGCTTCGGCACCTCCAGCATGGCCGGTGTGATGCCCGTGCCCGTGGCATTGGTTATCACCCAGCGGGAGAACACGCAGCCCTTGTCCGGCACAGCTGTGACAGTGTAGGACACACCCTCCCTGAACTGCCCCGCAGGGATCGGCAGCACCACCCTGCCGCCGCCTGAAGCGCCATAGGAGAGCGGTGCCAGCGGATGGTACTGGAAGGTGCGGCTCACCACGCTCTCATTGCCATACAGGTCCACGGCCTTCACCGCAATCGTATTGAGACCGGGGGACGGGTGCAATTGGTTGGTTGAGTAGTTTTGCACGGTCGTTCCCGTCGGAATGAACAGGCCCATGTCGGAAAAGATGTCGTCATTGAAAGCCTCGCCATTGAGCGACAGCAGGATCTTCCTCAGGCCGTGATTGTCCTTGGCCACACCTGTCAGCAACACCGACGGACCGGTGCGGATAAGGGCGCCTGCCGTGGTGATCGTCACCGTCGGCTTGATGGAATCCGTCACATTGACGATCTTCACAGTCGTCGTTGTTAGCACGCCCAGGCCGCCATATTCCGGGTCGCTCAATGTGAGAGTGAAAGCCTCGTCTGGCCGGGCATGGGCATTGGGAGTGAGCTTCACACGGACGGTGGTCTTCACCGTCTGACTATCGAAAACAACCCTTTCGTTGACGGGATCAAAATCGGCATCTGTCGCAGTGCCGACGGTGGATTTCACCAACACGGTCGCCCATCCACTGGCATCACCGGTCCGCACAATAGGCACATCGACCACGTCCAGATCCGCATCGGCCACCACCACTGCCTTCTCAAAGGCGAAGGAACCATTCGCGCCAATAGCCGTCAGCGCGATGTCAAAGACGCCCCCTTCGGTATCGTTGCTGGCAATGTGCAGGTTCGCCGAGAGCGGGCCGAAGGCGGTACGTTTGGCTGTAACGACAAAGGAAGTGCTGGCTCCCCCCAGCACCGTGGTGGCGGGAGCGGTGGTCAGCGAAAAGGCGCTTTTGTTCACACCATCGATGCTGATCACGATGTTACTCAGGGGCAGTGTGCCCGTGTTCTTGAGAGTAAAGGCCCGTTGCGTGTTTCTCAGCGGTCCCACGCCGCCCATGGCCACTGTCCCGGTACCGTCCGTCAACTTCTTGCCTTCCGCATCCTCCACGACGACGGTGGGACCGGCCAGCCCGGAGGGGAGTGGTTTCGACACGATTCCAAGGGCGTGTCCGCTGCTGCCGTCAGTGCCCACCCGGATAAGTTTTTCACCCGGCACCAGCGCGGGGGTTTGAAGTGCCGTGGGATTTTGAATGTTGTGTTCATTCGGTCCGTACACGAAGAAACTGTAAGGCCCTCCCAGCGGGCCGACGCCCCAGGACACCATGGTGCCATCGCTGCATCGTACGTGTGAACTGTAGACACTGCTTGAAATGGCGACAGGTGTTTTGCCAGCCAGAGGGCCGGTCATGGCCACGGCTATGGGAAGCAGCGCCTGATCCACACCGCTCTTGCCCAACTGTCGGCCGCTATTGTCGCCCCAGGTGACGAGGGAGCCGTCGCTGCACAAGACCAGATTGTGAGTTCCGCTCGTCGTGATGGCCGTCACTGTCTTGCCCGCCAGGACGCCTGCGGTGCTCACCGCCACGGGCACCGGGCTGGAGGTGGTACCGCCATTGCCCAGCATCTCGCCCTGACCGCAGGCGTACACCTTGCCATCAGAGCACAGGATCAGCATGTGCAGCCCGCCCACCGCTACATCAACGACGGTCTTGCCGGCCAGCACGCCGGACCGGTCAACAGCCACAGGCGCGGCAGTGGTGACAGTGGAATTGTTGCCTAGCTGGCCATACTCATTGTTGCCCCAGGCGGCCAGGACGCCATCTGAACACAGGGCTGCGCGAAAACCCCCTTGGAAGATTTTGACCACCTTCTTGCCCTGAAGGACTCCTGGACTATTTAACGCCAGCTCCGCCGGCATCTTGATGGCATAAGACTCCACGCCGCCCCAGCGATAGACTTTCCCTTCCGAAGTCAGCGCCATGCTGTATTCCGCTCCTGCGGCAATCGCAACGACAGTCTTGCCCACCATCGTACTGCCCTGGCCCACGGCCACCGGCGTGTCAGACCCGGCAATGCCGTTGACTCCCAGCGAGCCAGAATCATTGCGTCCCCAGGAAAACACCTTCCCATCAGCACTCAATGCGAGACTGTGCACCCGACCGACAGCCACCGCCGTGACAAACTTGCCCGCGAGATCCCCCAGGGGCGAAACGGCCACCGGCACAGTGCTGTCTTGGAAATTCAGCACCTCTGCACCCAGTTGATGCTGGCCGTTGTGGCCCCAGGCCATCAGCTTCGACAGGCCCCACACCAGCACGAGGTCGTTGCCCGTGCCGCCGTAGTAGTTTGCCACAAACGGGTAGTCCTTGCCGCCGAAACTCAGCGTTACGGCCTGCCCCTGCGTCAGGTTGTTGAAGGTGCCGTTGATGAAGTCCAGCCCGGTGTTCTTCACCACCATCAGATCCGTGCCGGTAGCCGGAGCATGGTTGAGGGTGAAAGTGATGTCCCCCGTGGCGGCGTAGCTCGTGTCGGTAACCGGAATGTCCGTGGACTGGTTCCATACGGCGGTGAGGGCCTGTGCGGCAGGCGCGCAAAAGAACAAAAACCCGAGAAAAAGAGAACGCGCGTGAAGAGTCAAAATCATGAAGCGAGTTAAAATAACGCGGATCGGCCCATCAACCTACGAACCGGGGGGCAGGACTGGCGGACTATCTACGCTTAATCGCCGGTCTTACAAGTCGGGCATCCGTGTAATAAACCATTCCACCGTGGCCGAAAGCACATGCGCGCCCATGGCATCGTTCACCTCCACCTGCACCGCGATCAGCGCCCGGCCCTTCGCTGCCATGTCCATGCGCAGCGCCTCCAGCGCCCCCTCTTCGACTCCTGCCGTGGAAGCCAGCGCCCCATGCGCCGGCTTGCGGAACTTACATTCCAGCCGCCGCACCACCGGCAGCACATCTCCGGCATCGCCCAGCGCCTGGATGAGGAATTCCCCACTCGTCGCCTCCGCCAGCGCCAGTTGGGCGCTCGCATGCACGGTGCCGAGGTGGTTGAGGTACTGCGGCCCCTCCGGCAGGGTGAGCAACTGATCCGCAGGCAACGCCCGCTCGATGCCGATGAACTCATTGAAAGGCAGCCGTGTGATGTCCATGGCTATATCGTTAGAGGTGGAACGCGCCGGGGCGAGTGTTTTTGACGGATGGGAGGGATGGGAGGGATGGGAGGGATGAGAAGAATGGAAGGAATGGTGTCCTGAGAAGATTGTCTTCCCAATCTCCCATCTCCCATCTCCCATCTCCGGCGCGCAGCGCCTTCACTTCTTTTCCCCAGTTGCAATCCCCTCCCCCCTAGCCGAAACTTCAGACCGCGCCCGACAAACCCCGCGCGGAACTCCCATCTCACACATGAAAGTTCTCGTCACCGGAGGAGCCGGATTTATCGGCAGTCACACCACTGAACGCCTGCTGCGCGATGGCCATGAGGTCGCCATCCTCGACTGCTTCAACGACTACTACAATCCCGCCATCAAGCGCGCCAACGTGCGCGGCTTTGCCGACAAGGTGCAGATTTTTGAGGAAGACCTGCGCGATTCCGCCGCCGTGGACCGGGTGTTCGAGGCATTCAAGCCCGACGCGGTGATTCACCTTGCCGCCCGCGCCGGCGTGCGCCCCTCCATCGAGCAGCCGGAGCTCTACATTGATACCAACATTAAGGGCACCTTCTACATGCTGGAGGCCTGCCGCAAATTCGGCTGCAAGCGCTTCGTCTTCGCAAGCTCCAGCTCCGTCTATGGCGTGAACAAGAAGATTCCCTTCGCCGAGGAAGACCCCATCCTGCAGACCATCAGCCCCTACGCGATGACCAAGATGGCCGGCGAGCAGATCTGCTCCAACTACTCGCAGTTGTACGCCATCCGCACCGTCTGCCTGCGCTTCTTCACCGTCTATGGCCCGCGCCAGCGCCCCGATCTGGCGATCTCGAAATTCACCCGTGCCATCGAGGACGGCAAGCCGATCGACAAGTACGGCGAGGGCAACACCAAGCGCGATTACACCTTCATCCTCGACATCGTGGACGGCATCATCGGCGCGCTGAATTACGAAGGCCAGCCCCTGTGCTCGATCTTCAATCTCGGCGGCTCCCAGACCGTGAGCCTGAATGAGCTGATCTCCACCATCGAGAAAGCCGTGGGCGGCACCGCCATCATCAATCAGATGCCCGAGCAGCCCGGCGATGTGCCCCTCACCTCCGCCGACGTCTCCAAGGCGAATCTTCTGCTCAGCTTCAAGCCCACCACGCACATCGCGGATGGCGTGCCGAAGTTTGTTGAATGGTTCCGCCAGATGCGTGCTGAGGGGAATGTGGTCTAGGCCACGCCTGCTCCATCAGCCCTCCACCCGAGAGGGCTTGCCAGTCCATCCACACTTGGGACAGGTGTGCTGGCCGGACAACATCACCGCTGTGCAATCGGGACACTGAGAGGTGCCCGGGTTTTCCTTGGAGCGCACGTACCGTTCGTAGTCCGGGTACACTGTGTTGAAAATAGCATAGCAGACCAGTGGCCCGAATGTCGCAACCAGGATGACAGCAACCAAAGCTTGTAGATCCGCTGGCAACCATTTCACCAGCCATTCACCCATCGTGTAGAGGGCGCGTGCCACCGCTTCCAGCATGACGATAAGAAAAATGACGTGCCACCCGCGTGTCCAGCATTCACCAAAGGTAAGGGAGTTTTTGCTCATGCGATGGGATGGAAGACCAATGCATCTGCTTATAAACAAATCACGGGCCCAAGGTCAATCATTGTTACCCCAGGCTCCAACTCGCGAGCAAAGCGCTCCTTCCTCTTGGATCAGAACCTGCTGTCCCCTGCAACGAAACAGACCCATTTCCTCTTGCCCATGGCCTGCGGGATGGATACCCTCTCGTACCATGCTTACCCGTTCCTCCTTCGCTGCTGTCTCCGCTCTCACTGCCGGGGCATTCCTTCTCGGTCTCACCGGTTGCAAGAAGGAGGACGCGGCAGCCGATTCCGCCGCTGAGATCGTGATTGGCGAAGTGGCGGCCATGACCGGCGGGACAGCCACCTTTGGCACCTCGTCACATGCAGGCACGCAGATGGCGATTGATGAGCTCAATGAAGGCGGCGGCCTGCTGGGCAAGAAATTGAAGCTGCTCCTGGAAGACGATCAGTCGAAGCAAGGCGAAGCAGGCACGGTGGCGAAGAAGCTGATCTCGCGGAGCAAGATCGTGGCGCTGCTGGGCGAAGTGGCCTCCGGCAAGTCCCTGGAAATGGGCCCCATTTGCCAGAAGGCGGGCATCCCGATGATTTCCCCGGCCTCGACCAATCCGAAGGTGACGGAGGTGGGCGATTTCGTCTTCCGCGTGTGCTTCATCGATCCCTTCCAAGGCACGGTGATGGGAAAGTTCGCCATGTCGCGCGGCTGGAAGAAGGTGGCGGTGCTGACCGATACCAAGCAGGACTACAGCGTGGGCCTTGCGCAGTATTTTAAAGAGTACTTCGCCAAGAACGGCGGCACCATCGTGAGCGAGCAGAGCTACAGCTCCGGCGACAAGGACTTCAAGGCGCAGCTCACCGCCATCAAGCCGACCGCGCCTGATGCGATCTTCGCCAGCGGCTACTACAATGAGACCGGCCTGATCGCCACGCAGGCCCGCGAACTGGGCATCACCGGCCCGCTGCTGGGCGGCGACGGCTGGGATTCCCCTTCCCTGGTGCAGGTGGCGGGCAAGGCGATTGAAGGCAGCTTCTTCAGCAACCATTTCTCCAATGAAGACACCTCGCCGCGCATTCAGGCCTGGGTGAAGAAGTTCCAGGAAAAGAACGGCGGCAAGACCCCCGATGCAATGGCTGCCCTGGGCTATGACAGCGCCATGATCCTGGCCGATGCGATCAAGCGGGCGGGAACCACGGAAGGCAAGGCGCTGCGCGATGCGATTGCGAAGACCACGGACTTCGACGGTATCACCGGCAAGATCACCCTGGATGAAAAGCGCAACGCCAACAAATCGGCGGTGGTGCTGACGATCAAGGACGGCAAGTTCAGCTTCGTCGAGACCCTGAAACCCTGATCCGGCACCCCTCTAAACTCCCGTGTCGCAATTTCTTCAACAGCTCCTCAACGGGCTCTTCCTGGGCTCGATCTATGCGCTCATCGCGCTGGGTTACACGATGGTGTACGGGGTGCTGCGGTTCATCAATTTTGCGCACGGGGATATCTTCATGCTCGGGGCCTTCGCGGGCCTGTACTTGAACAAGCTGCTGGCCCCCTTGCTGGTCTCGCTGCCCTGGCCGGTCTCCGTGCTCATCGTGCTGCTGCTGTCCATGATCATCTGCGCGGTGCTGGGCATCGTCATTGAGCTGCTGGCCTACCGTCCGCTGCGCGACAAGCCGCGCCTCAATGTGCTGATCACCGCCATCGGCGTTTCGTTGTTCCTTGAGTACACCGGCCAGCGCGTGTTTGGCGCGACGCAGCAGCCTTTCCCGGCGCTGATTCCCCCCAGCCGCATCGGTGGCCTGGGAGACCTAACCGTTACCTTCACGCAAGTGATCGTGCTGGTCACCGCCGTGGTGCTCTTGATCAGCCTGCGGTTCGTGGTGATGAAGACCAAGATGGGTCTGGCCATGCGTGCCCTGTCGCTCAATCCCACGGCCTCGGCGCTGATGGGAGTGAACAACAGCGTGGTGATCTCCTTCACCTTCGGCCTCGGCTCCGCACTCGCGGCAGCAGGCGGTATTCTGTATGCCTCGCTCTATCCGAGCATCGAGCCCTTCATGGGCGTGCTGCCCGGTTTGAAAGCCTTCGTCGCAGCCGTGCTCGGCGGCATCGGCAACATCCCTGGTGCAGCGCTCGGTGGCCTGATCATCGGCGTGGTGGAAACCTTGGTAGCGGGGTACAGCACCAACATCGGCGTTCCTTCCGGGTACAAGGAAGGCGTGGCGTTCATCATCCTGATTCTGATTCTCTTGTTCAAGCCCTCGGGCCTGTTGGGCAAGGTGGAACGGGAGAAGGTTTAAGGAGACGGCAGACTTGAAGACACCAGACAGAAGACTAGAAACCGTCACCCCTAATTTCCCATCCTCAGTTCATCACTTGGTCTGAAAGCGAAGTGGCCCGCTTAGCTCCTCGACGGCATCGATTATAGCGTCAAAATTTCTAACAAAGGTCTGATAATCCTGGGGCTGACTCTTGAGAGTTTCCTCTCTGTTTTCACCCTTCTCCTTCTTTCGTAAGCCACCCGCTGTCACGATGAATTCACTATCGCGGACTATAGGATGCCACGATTCAAGCCTTGCCTCTTTCCCGTCCATGCGAAGCTTTATTTGGACATAGGGGTAATCTGGGCCGTTGTAATTCTCAATTTTGCCAGAGTAAATGGCGGCATGCGCTTCCCAAAGTTGTCTCAGCCACTTTTCTCGCGTTTGATCTGTTCCGTCTATTTTCCTCAATTCAGTGCCGTCCCCGGAGGTTCCATCATAGATGGTTACCGACAAATAATTTGTGTTCTCATTACGAAGAGAAGATTTGGCCGAACAAGCGCTGCATAAAACAACGATCATCAGCACAGGGAACTTGAACCACTTCATATGTTTGGTTTCTATATCAGCGTTTGTTACAGGCTCCGTTGTACTACAATTTGTCGTTTAAGTCTTCTGCCTTTTCAAACGCCTCCACCACCGGCCAGTCGGCTGGGGCGAGATCGTAATTTTTCAAGGCTTCCATGGTCACCCATTCAATCGCAGCATGCTCATGCGGATGAGGTTTCGCGCTAGTGCTTGTTAGGCGGCAGACAAACGGAATCATCTCCACCGTGCCGCGTTCATAGGTGTGACTGGAGCGTGGCAGCGCGGCTTCGATCTCGATGTCGCAGCCTAGCTCTTCCTTGATTTCGCGAATGATGGCGGCCTCTGGGTCTTCGCCGGGCTCCACCTTGCCGCCGGGGAATTCCCACTTGAGCGCGAGATGCTTGCCCTCCGGCCGCTGGGCCAGCAGGAAGCGGTCATCGCGCCGCAGGATGGCGCACACCACGGGGATGGAAGTCATGCTGCATGATGGGAAGAATGGGAGGGAATGGCAATGATGGGATGAAGGGGCCGTTTCGCACGCGTACAGTTCCCTGTTTTATATGCCCAGCCCTCCTGATTCGGCTGAAGCCGAAGCCACTTTCTTGGAGCTGCCCAGTCTCACTTGATAAAGTACCCGCTCACCTGCCACTGCCCATCGGGCTCCTGCACCTCGACCACGGTTTCAATGGCCTGCTTGTTGCCCTCGAAGGTCGTATCGAACCGCACTACCACGTACTTGCCTTTGGGGGACTTGGGCAGGGAGTCGTAGTATGTCGCTTCGTAGAGCTTGCGGGAGACTTTCTTGCCGAGCGGTTTGCGGTACTTGTTGAGCGCCTGCACTTGGGAATCCTGCTTCACCTTTTTCTTGAAGTCACTGCCCGTCGCCGCCCAAGCAGCAGGGTAGCGCTCTTCATCCAGATTCACGATCCAGCGCTCCGCCGCCGCCTGCGCCGCCTTGCGTTGAGGAGCGTGTGGATGATCGGCGGCATGGTTAAAGTAGATGGCGATGATACCCATGAGCACCACGGTTTCAATCGCCGCCATCCAGCCCAGCGTGATGCCACCGGTGGAGGGCCGGGCGGTGCGCTCCTCCCGCGCTGCCTGCCACGCGACTGCGATTGGCACCAGGATGATGATGGCCAGCCACATGGTGGTGAGGGGCGCAGCGTATCCCGAGGGTGCCAGCAGGGCCAATGCACCCGCAATGAGTCCCACAATGGTGTACAGCCAGCCGGTCACGCGATGGGTTCTGCGCCATACCGTTTCAGACTTCAACGTCCAGGGCAGGCGTATGCCCATGTAGCGGTTAGGCTTCAGCTTGCCGAAGAAGTTGCCCATGATGGCGAGGAGGAAGGGCCCAAAGGCGGAGGCCAGCCTGCTCATGTCCGGGTGGCGGCCCAAGGCGGCGGCGACCTGCACGAAGTACAGCGCCAGCAGCATAATGGAGATGATCAGCCGGAGGGTGCGGGTGGCCTTGCCGTGCGAGCTGAGTTCGCCGCCCTCGGCACGCTGGCGGTTGCGGTCCAGGGCTTCGCGCCAGAACCGGATGCCATAGACAACCCCCATCGACAGGGGCAGCACCAGCAGGCCC
>JAQGPI010000618.1 GCA_028293175.1 Verrucomicrobiaceae bacterium
TTTCGTTCGTTTCGTGTCAGCGTTTTCGGCTGGCGGGTCACTAGAATACCCGGCTTCCCCTCCCCGTCAAATCCGTTTTCTTCTTTTTTGCTCTTTTTGTTTTCATACAGGGCGGAATGGGCCGGAAAGGGGCTTGGCGGGTCGGTTTGGGCGGTTGCGGAAAGGGTGGGATTTTAGGGGAGGAAGGAGAAGGATGGGAGTGATGTTTTGTAGGATAGTGTGATGGTGATAGCGGCGTGATGTTTTTGATGGGTGACGGTCAGGAATTAGCGAGACTAAATGGCCGGACAAGGAAGCCGCTTCCGCAAGGAGGGGCCACGCTTGGCTGGCTCATGATCGGTCAGGCGCTGCTACTTCCTGATTTGGCCAAAGCCGAGGGCACTTCCGGCGAGCCCAAGGCGGCCCTTCGCGGAGCGTCGATCATGCGGCGCTGCGGCTCCTACTTCTTCGCTAACGTGGTCTTCTTGGCGGAAGGCAGAGCCATGAGGCGCCATTCGGGCTTTTCGGGATTGCGCATCTCGTCGAGCTCGCAGGCGGCGAGGTTCTTTTGGAAGAGAACCTTGGGCTGGTGCTGCTGGAGGGCCTCTATGAGACGGGTGACGACCATGAGGCCTTCGTCGGCACCTTCGATGCCGTCGATCCAGGGCATCTGGCGGGTGAGACGGGTGGAAAGGACGACGCTGGCGGGATCGGGGCGGTCGCCGAGGCGATCTGACATCCAGGAGCTGAAGTTTTCGGAGTAGCAGCCGGTCCAGACGACGAAGTAGGGCTTGTCGGGAGATTTGCCGAAGTGCGGCTTGAGGGCCTTCAGGCCTGGGCGTTCCCTCCTGTAGAAGCTGAAATCGACCTTCTGCCGGTCCTCGGCATTGCCGATGACGGCCTGGGGCGGGTAGGTATCGGGGCCGCCGCCGCCGCGGGAATGGCCGACGTAGATCATCACCTCCGCATCGGCAGAGGCTTTCTGCATGAATTTGAGGGCCTCGCCGCTGCAACGGAGCTGGCGGGGATAGCCCACGCCAATGTTTCGTGCGGTGCTAGAGGTGGAGGCGCTCCATATAAGGGAGACGCGGAGGCGCTGGCCGGGGTACCCGGGACCTTCGAAGATGCGGAGGTTTTGCGCATCGGCATCGACACCTAGCTGCTCGGCGAGTGCGGGGGTGCAGATGGTCTGCACAAACTGATGCTGGGAGAGATAGACCATGAAGGCGCGGGCGCGGCCAGGGTCGTTGGGGTCTTTGAAGTCGGTCCAGTTATCATAGCCGAAGGTGACGCGGATATCGGCGAGCCGGTCGTTCTCGAACACCCGGCGCATGTTGGCGGCGAAATGATCGTCTGCGGGGGGCAGCGGATCGGCGGCGTGAACGATGAGGCTGGTGCAGGCGATCAGCAGCGCCGACAGAAGACTGGACTTCATGTTGCTGGAAATGGGTGCTGCGATGTTTGGCTTCATGAGACTAAAGTTCGCCCACCCCCGAGGTGCTGCGGTTGTTATAGATAGCACATTCGCAGCCGCTGGGCATGGGGTGAAATACCCAAATGAAAGGCTGCCCTTATCCTTGCGGCAATCGTTTCCATTGGGCCTGCATGCTTGAAGTTCATCACGTCACCAAACATTACGCGAGCCGGCCCATCCTGCGGGATGTGTCGCTGGCTCTGGCAAAGGGGGAGCGCGTCGCGCTGCTGGGGCCCTCGGGCTGCGGCAAGACGACGCTCCTAAACTGCATCGGCGGGATCGACCGGGTGGACAGCGGGCGCATCGAGCTAGCGGGGGCGGATCTGGCGACACTGACGAGCGACGGGCTGTCATTGGTGCGACGTCGGCAGATCGGGACGATTTTTCAATTCTTCCATCTGCTGCCGACGCTGACGGCGGAGGAGAACATCGAGATGCCGCTGCAACTGACGGGGATGGCGAAGGCGGAGCGGCTGGAGCGTGTGCGGGCGCTGATGCAGCGCGTGGGCATTGCGCATCGCTCTGGGGCGCTGCCGGCGCAGCTTTCCGGTGGGGAGATGCAGCGGGTGGCGATTGCGCGCGCTGTGATACACCGTCCCATGCTAATCCTTGCGGATGAACCGACGGGTAATCTGGACTCGGCTACGGGCGCACAAATTTTGGACCTGTTGCGCGAGGTGACGGAGGAGGAAGGGACCGCGCTGCTGATGGTGACGCACAGCGATGAGGCCGCGCGGGCCTGCCACCGGGTGCTGCGAATGCTGGACGGCGTGCTGCTTTGAGCCATGAACGATGTGGTGCTGATCCTCCGCCGCTGCGCGCTCCGTCATTGGCGGCTGGCGTGGAAGCAGCAGCTCATGCTGCTGGCGATCCTGGCGCTGGGGACGGGGGTGCATGTGGCGATGAAGCTTGCGAATCGCTCGGCGTTGGCGGGATTCGAACGGTTCACGCAGACGATCACGAGCGAGTCTGACTGGACCTTGCGCGCGGCGGCGGGCCCGCTGCAGGAGGAGTGGTTGCGCGAGATGCGGGCGGCGCTGGGAGGCCTCCCGGTGAACTTGATCCCGGCCATTGAGGCCACGGTGACTCCCCCTGCCCTGCCATCATCGGCGGAGGTGAGCATTGGCGCGCAACCGACATGGCGACTCCTGGGTATGGATCTCATTGGATTGCAGAACCTGCGGGCGAGCTTTCCCGCGCAAACGAATGTGCCGGTGCTGGCCGAGCGGTCGGTGTTTGTCTCGCAAGGGATGGCGCGGAATCAGGGCTGGAAGGAGGGCTCGGAGGTGAAAGTGGTGATCAATGACGAGGTCATTTCGTTGAAGGTGGCAGGCATCATGCCGGTGATCCCGGATGCGCCTGCGCCGCCGGATGATTTGCTTTTAATGGATTTGCCGGAGGCCCAGCGGCTGCTGCATCGCGAAGGTGAAATCGACCGCGTGGAGGTGCTGTCGCGGGATGGCGCCGCCTTTAGCGGATTGCGGGAACAGTCGGCGATTTTACTGAAGCAGGCCGCCAAAGACCGCTGGCAATTGTTAGGTCATGAGGACCGTCACGCACTGGCTGGGAGCATGACGGCGGCATTCCGGTTGAACTTAAACGTGCTGTCACTCCTGGCGCTGCTGGTGGGCGGCTACTTGATGTTCCAGGCGCTGGACGGGGTAGTGATCCGGCGGCGCGAGGAGATCGCGGTGCTGAGGTCTTTGGGCGTTCGCGAGCGCAGCATTCAGATGGCGTTTTTGGCGGAGGCAGCGCTGCTCGGGCTCGTGGCGGGCATTCTGGGCGATGGGCTAGGCTGGGTGGGCGCGCAAGCGGCGGTGATGGGTGTAGCACGCACGATGACGGCGTTGTATGGGGCGAGTTCAGCGACGTATGCGAGCCTGAATCTGGATGAGGCGCTGCTGGGTGTGGCAATCTGCATTGGCACCAGTTTGGTCGCGGCATGGTGGCCTGCGCGGGTGGCGGCGGCAACGCCTGCGGCGCAGATTTTGGGCCGCCATTCGATGCATTCTGTCAGCGGCAAAATTTGGCGGGTAGAGGTGTTTGGTGTGATGGCGTGTATCACGGCTTTGGGCCTCGCGGAGCTCGGGCCGCTGCGCATCAATGGCATGCGTATTCCCTTGGCGGCGTATGCCGCGGCGCTGTTCTGGCTGATGGGTGCTGGATTGGCGGCCGGCGGGCTGTTGCAACTGTTTCGAGCGGGTGAAAATCCGGTGCGGCGCCTTGCTTTCAGCCACCTGCGACAGCCTTCCATCCGGCATCGTTTTGCTGTTGCCGCCCTAACAAGTGCCATCACCATGAGTACCGGAATGGCGGTGATGATTGCGAGCTTCGACAACACCATGCGCGGATGGATCGTGCGCTCGATGAAGGCGGATATTTATGTATCGAGTGCAGGAGCGCAGAGCGCCTCATCCACCAGCTTGATTAGCGCGGCCACGGTGGATGAGATCCGCGCCATGCCGGGCGTGCAGGAGGTGGCGGTGGTGCGGCACATGGCGGTGAATCTTCCCGACGGGCCTGTGCATGCGATGGGCGGCGACATGGCGTTCGCTCAACGCCGCGATCTCCATGCCTGGGTGCAGGCTCCGGCACAGGATTGGTGGTACGGGAATGAGCCTGCCGCGCTGATTAATGAGAGTCTGGGGGAGCGATTGCAGAAGCATCGTGGCGACCTCATTGAAATGCCCACGCCTGCGGGTTTGAAGCCGGTGCGCATCGCTGGTGTGTATGCGGATTATGGCAATGAACGCGGCACAATTTTGCTGCATGAGGACCGCTTTCGGGAGTGGTTTCACAATGAAATGGCGTGGCGTGTGGCCGTCATGCTCAAGCCAGGCGCAGATGCGGAGACGATGCGCGCGGCCTTGCAGCACGGGCATCCGGGGCTGAGCGTATTTACGCAGGCGCATCTACGAAAAGAGGCGCTGCGCATCTTCCGCCAGACCTTTGCGGTGACTTATGCGCTGGAGGCGGTGGGCGTGATCGTGGCCGTGGCAGGTCTCGGTTTGGCGCTAGCAAGTCTGATGCTGGACCGGCGCAAGGAACTGGCGACGCTGCGGGCCATCGGCTTCACCACGCGCGAGGCCTCGCAAGCTTGTGCCTGGGAAGGCTTCGGGCTCGCAGTCAGCGGCGTGGTGGCGGGCATCATCGCGGGTGTATGGCTGGGCTGGCTTTTGATTGAACGGGTGAACAAGCAGTCGTTTGGCTGGACGCTGACGTTCCATTTCCCTGGCTGGCAAATCGCGGCGATGGCCGTGGCGGTGATTGGCACGGGCATTGTCGTTTCGGCGTTTGTAGGCCGTTGGAGTTCAACTCTCACTGTGGATCGCGAAGAATGAAACGCATCGTCCAGACTCTCGTTTTGTGTTTAGGCACAGCCGTCCTGGCGCAGTCGCCATCAACCACCAGCGATGGCTTTGCGCTGCCGCAGCCGGGGCGAGTTTTTAGCTTTCCCCGCGATCACGGCAGCCACCCGGAATTCCGCACGGAGTGGTGGTACGTGACCGGTCATCTGGAAGAGGCCAATGGCGAACGGTTTGGTTTTCAAGCGACCTTCTTCCGACAGGCATCCCCTGCCCGCCAGTCCCTGTATCTGGCGCATGCTACGCTGCTAGATGTGAAAAAGAAGACGTTCATCAATGAAGAGCGGCTCAACCGCGAAGGCTGGGATGCGGGGGCCTCCACTACGACGCTTGATGTTCACAACGGCAACTGGTCGATGAACCTGGACAAGGACGGTGTCATACACTTGAATACGACCATTCGTAGCGATGCGAAGCTGTCGCTGAAGCTCACGCCAGCCCAGCCGCTGGTGGTGTTCGGCAAGGACGGCGTTTCCAAAAAAGGCACATCACCGGAAGCTGCGAGCCATTATCTCACCTTCCCGCGCCTGGATTGTACAGGAACGGTTGGCGAGGTGGCCGTGAGCGGGCAGGCCTGGATGGACCATGAATTCAGCAGCAGCCAGCTCGACCGCAATCAGGTGGGATGGGACTGGGCCAGTCTGCAACTCAATGATGGACGCTGTATCATGGTGTATCGAATGCGCCTGCGCGATGGAGGCAACGATCCGGCGGGGACGACATTGGCCATGGTGGAAAAGGACGGCAGCCTGAAACACACCGATGCCGCCGGGTTCACCTGGAAGCCTGGCCGCACCTGGACCAGCCCAGTTAGCGGCGCGGTGTATCCCATTGAAGCGGAAATCCGCACCCAGGACGAAGTATTCAAGCTGGCTCCCCTGAATGAAGCGCAGGAAGTCGGCGGCGCGATTTCCGGGCTGCCTTATTGGGAGGGTGCCTGTGATGTTCTAAATGGGAACGGCAAGGTGATTGGCCGGGCATTTCTCGAGTTGGCCGGCTATGCCGGGGATCTGGCGCGGCATTTGGGCGGTGCAGGGGTGAAGTGACGCTATAGGTGCAAAGCAACCAGAAGTTGCCCCTCCGGTACCGCACACAAAAACGGCCCGGGTTTCCCCAGGCCGTTTTCAATTGGATCAATCCCAATGAACGTTACGGGGAGGTGAGCAGAATGCCGGTCTTTCCGCTCAAATAGGTGACGTGGGCCATCACGCGGCCTGCGGCATCCACGGTCCGGACTTCGTTCATGCGGTCGTCACTGGCGCTGCCGGGGACGATGATCTGAGACACGGTTTCGTTTACACCGCCCGTGTTGATGATGTCGCCCACTTTTAAGATCAAGCCTAGCGCACCGCCATTGGCCGCTTGGCGCCAGATGCCCACCGTGCCACCGCTGGTGGCAGCGATGAAAGCCGCTTGGTTGCCATCGCCGATCACCGGATTGTCGAAGTTGGCGAAGGTTTGTCCGCTGGTGCCCGGGGCGGTGTCTCCGATCTTGGCGATGACCTGGAGCGTGCCATTGGTATCCGTGATGATCGCACGGGTTTCCACCGAGGACGCATCCATGAGGCTGGCACGGAAGGTGACCTTGCCATTGACGTTGCTGAAGGGGGCCCAGAGCGTCCAAAGCTTGCTGCCAGCAGGGATTCCTGGCAGAGCCGTATCATTGGTCTTGGCAATGGCCGTGATCGAGGAAGGCACCGCTGGGTTGCCCTTCCACACGCTCTGTCCGCCATTGGTTAGGAAGGCGCGGAAATAGAGCGTGCTCGACGAGGACAAGGAAGGGCGGTCCACACCGGCGAAGGTATCCGTCAGTCCAGGGGTGGCCTGGCCGGTGCGTACCACGCAGCTCAGGGACCCGGCAGCTGCCTGATACCAGATGCCAGCACCGCCAGCCGTGAGGTTGGAGAGGAAGGCGATGTCCCCCCCCGGGGTCATGCGAGGATCACTGCTGTTGCCTGCCAGATGGGAGAACGTGCCCTGCGTACCGCCACCGACGGCGGGGGCTGCGGCGCCTTGCTTGGCAACCGTAGCCACAGTGAAAAGGCCGGGAGGGCTCACGAGTGCCGTGGCCTTGACGAGAGCCGTGCCGCCATCGGTCAGCTTCACCGCAAAGACTGCCGAGCCAGCCGCATCGGAGGTGCCGATCCAGCCATCCGGCGCGAGGGTGGAAGCGATGCCGCCCGCAACGCTGTCGCCTTCACGCAGCACCTTATGCAGGCCGCCACCACCGAGTTCCGACCACACGCAGGTGTCCGTACTGGCGGTCACTTTGTTGGCATCATCACCCGTGTTCACCCGCAGCATGCCCACGAAGGTCAGCTGCGCCAGGTTGTTGATGTACGGGTTGGAGGGCAGCACATCGTA
>JAQGPI010000012.1 GCA_028293175.1 Verrucomicrobiaceae bacterium
CACGATGTCGCCGGTGAGGGGGACCTCATGGTTGGGCGGGATGGTGACGTTGCCGGCGTTGATGGGTGTTTCCTGGTCCACCAAGGCGAGGCAGACACTGCGCTTGTCATTGAGCTGGCTGACCACAAAGGACGCCGTCTCATAGAACTTGAGCTTCAATGCATTGCCTCCGCTGGCTGGCCGGCCAGGGATGTAGAGAGCATCGTGCTTCTTGAACACGACGCCTTCCTTGTTGGCAGCCTTCAATCTCTCGATCATCGCCGCCTTGCTGACGGTGGAGGTGGCGGTTTCGGCGGTACGCAGGTGCGGACCGTCGCTGCCTATCAGCTCCGCCAGATGGAACAGGCGGTCGAGACAAGGGTTGAACCTCTGGTCCCAGCCGTTGAGTTCGAGCAGGTCGAAGGCGATGAAGGTGTCGCCCATGGCTTCCCCATCAAGGATGAAGGTGCCGGCGAGTGCTTCGACGGCCTGGACGATGAGCGGTGGCAGGGCGACGATGAGGCCCTGGCGGTTGATGCCGTCAATGCCCGCTTCCGTCTTGCGGATGAGCAGGCGCCGGCCGTCGAACTTCTCCTGCATGATCCATTGGTGATCTTGAATGAGTTTTACGGCGTCCGCTGCTCCAATGGGGTTGAGCAACTGCGGCAGGACGCCGCTAACTTCATTGGCCTTGTCACTGTGCTGGTAGGGCGCGCCGGACTCGCCGGGCGTGTAGCCTTTGGCGGTCTTTTCGCGCACCAGCTTGTCATAGATCGATTTGGGTTTGTCGAGAGTGACGGGAGAGGCGGTTTTGGTTCCGGTCGTGAGCGTCGCGCCTCGCCGGCCATAGGCGAAGTTGACGACGTACCCGTCGCCTTTGGGTTGCAGGCTCGCCTGATAGACTTTGTCTGACGAGCCGTCGCGGTAATAGAGTGTGATATTCTCCATGATGTAGATCTCCTTCGGTTGGTAGTTTGGGGTTGAAAACAGCACAGCGGGACCTGAGAGGCCGGGGTGTCACTGCTGATTTTAGTGCCATGCCCGGCATTCATTGAAGAACTCGCATGCACCGCACTGTAACCCGGGTGCTGGCATGAAGTCTTCGGCCTGAAGGCCTCGCACATACGAGTCAATCAAACGCAGCAGCTTGTTCTGCTGTTGGGCCGTTGCCGGCCCGGCTTGCGTGACAACGAGCTTTGGAGTTTTGAGCCGCACCAGATGGTGAAGCTCAATGCCACTTTCCTCCCGGTCAGTGGCCTCTCGGTAGAGCATCGAGTAGCCGGTCGTTTGGACCTCGGTGTTGTGCAGCACCATGTCTGGGTCGGGAGTGCGACCCGTGGTTTTGAAGTCCACGATGCGGCCGCCCTGCCTAACCAGGTCAATGATGCCCACCAGTTTGGGCAGGCCGTAGCAGCCAAGGTCTTTCTCCACCGATACTTCAACACCTTCAGGGCGCTCCTGAAGTGGAATGGGAGTGTCCCGCAGATAGGTCTCGATGAGGGCGAAGGCACCTGCCTTTGTGGCCTCTTCCTCGCCTTTCCAATCCACGGCTTCTTCAAGATCGGCGTTCAGCCAGGCTTGATCGAAGACATGTCCGACCATCTCGCCTTGCAGAGGAGCCTTGCGCCAGCGCGCAAGATTCCATTGCTGCAGCACGGCATGAACAACCGTCCCCACCCGCATCGCGGGCGAGGGCTTCTTGTGAATGCCGGACAGGTAGCGAAAGTAGAACTTCAGACGGCACGACAACCACGTCCCAAGCCGGGACGCGGAGATCGTTTCGAGAAGTTCAGCTTTTGACCGTGCCGGCTGGTGATCGACAGCTGCATCCGTCATAGCAGGTTCCCTCCATTGGCGGGCCGGGAAACGGACCGAGCCTGTTCGGCCAGCGTGGCGATTCTCTGTTGGAACCGGGCAGCGCTGGGTGGACGCCCGCTGTTGCGAGCAGAGGTTGAACCATGGCGCTCGAACAGTTCGTCGATCAAGCCGCTGGCCTGAAGGCGGTCGAGCTGCCGTACCCCGATGCCGAACATTTCGTTAGCGAGACGTTCGACGTCCGCTTTGTCTAGGTTCTTCTCCTGGACGATCTTTTGGATGAGGGCGCTTTGCTTGTCGCTGCAGCGCCATTCGGAGGAGTTCCTCTGGCCATTGCTGTTGGAGGTCTGGCTGCCGTTGCGGTGCGGATTACGATGATGGCTGTTGCGCGTGGACGATGAATCAGCAACTGCTGATCCATAGGTGGAAGGATCGGGCATGAAGCCGACCTTTTGGATGGACCGGTCAACGGCCTCTTGCAGCAGTTGGTAGAGCCTGCTGCTTTCCTGTTCGATTTGTGAGAGGTCAGTGATTTCCGCACGAATGCTGATGGAATACTGATGCGATGAATAGCCCGGCAGGCCGAGCTTCTTGGCGTAGTTGGCTTCGAGGACGATGGCCATGATGATGTTCTCTTTGTGGTGGGGCTGGTGTTTTCGTTTAACAGAAGCCACGGACATGCCTGCGCAAAGACGCCGGCCCCACGAGTGGACCGGCGCAGCTGCGGAGAAATGTCGTGGCGACGAAATGCTAGCGTGATTCGCCAGCATTGGAGACAGTGCCCTGCGGGGCGACCATCTGGGCGTTGGCAAGAGTCCAGCCTGGCGTGTCGCGAAGACAGGCGGCAAGGAGCTCATTAACCAGCTTGGTCATGGGCCGACGTTTTCGCTGGCCTTCATGATACAACGCACAAACGATGGTGCGATCAATGCAGGGCGAATAGTGAGTTCGCCTTGGCATAGGAATGAATGACAGACCGGCATGTTGGGCCCGATTGTCATCAAAGTTTTATGACACAAATCGGAATGCCATTGCACACTTCAGAATAAAGACCTGCTTGATTCTGCTCTCCAATTCCCGAAAATGCCCCCTCTGCTACATAAGCTCCTATTTATCTGGCATCTAGCATGCGTCCCGAGGAGGCGCCTTTGGGTTCTGACCCCTGAATGAGAAGCCGCAGAATTGGAAACGACTGGAGGAGTGTAAACATGATGTGTTACGGCGAAACAAAGCGCCTGTTGGAGTTAATCCATACGGTACTGAGGTATTGGTACGAGGGCCAAGGCGTTCGGAGAGGAGTTAGAAGTAGTCACCGCGAATTACCCAAGCACGGACTCAGCAGCTCGTGTCCCTGTTGCCCGAGCTCTATCAGCAGGCCAGTGACTGGTGCTGGAGCCGCTACTCCGGGTCATCCTGGTCGATCCTCACGACTCAGTACCCTTACCTCAAATTACTGCCAGCCGGACCGAGGCTTCGGGGCGAACCGATAAAATGCAAAGAAACGCTGATGACCGCCGAACGCCCGGTTCTTCATTTGCGTTTGCAAACAGGCAGACGCCCCTGAGATGAAAGATGAACAGCGCCCTCTCAACCTTCATGAACCCATCGCTACAGACATGGATGAGCTCACCATTGCAAAAGCAGCCTTGCGGGTCAGCGAAGCGGCCAAAAACGCCATTCTCCAGTCTGCTCTCGATGCTATCGTGTCCATTGACCACTTGGGGAATGTCGTTGAGTTCAATCCTGCCGCAGAGCGCCTCTTTGGCTACACCCGAGCGGAAGTGATAGGACAGCCCATGGCAGAGTTGATCATTCCCGTGCGCCTACGGGAGAAGCACTACAAAGGCATCGCCAATTATCTGGGAACCGGAGAAGGGCCTGTCCTGAACAGACGCATTGAAATACCGGCCCTCCATGCTGATGGAACTGAGTTTCCGGCGGAACTAGCAATACTTCCGATACCCGCTATTGAGCCGCCCATGTTCACCGCGTTCTTGCGTGACATCACCGTTCGCAAGGAAG
>JAQGPI010000059.1 GCA_028293175.1 Verrucomicrobiaceae bacterium
CATATCCCGGATTTGCCCGGCTGGCAGTGGCTGCACACACCAGGGCATACGCCCGGACATGTGTCGCTCTGGCGCGAAAGCGACCGATGCCTTATCGCAGGTGATGCCTTCATCACGACGCGACAGGAATCCGCCTATGCTGTCCTTACACAGGCCCCTGAACTGCACGGGCCCCCTGCGTATTTCACACCGGATTGGGATTCGGCGGAGCAGTCCGTGAAGAAACTGGCCGCTTTGCAGCCTGACTTGGTGATCACTGGTCACGGTCGCGCCATGCAGGGAGCCGAGATGCAGGCAGCGCTGCAAAATCTGGCTGAGAATTTTCGGGATGTCGCGGTACCTGAACAGGGCCGGTATGTGCTGCCATCATTTAAAGGGCCACAACCGCCTTGAGGCCGGCGTTCACCTATTAGGGCAAGGGGCTCAGGGTGACTTTACCGCTGAGGATAGCGGTCTTAGCGGCCACGGGTTGCGCGGCGCTGGGCAGCAAAGGTAAATTGAAGTGCCCATAACCATGGCTAAGTCGTTGGACGACCACTCCATAGTAAGGGGCTGTTCGCGGCACGAGCTGGGTGCCGGTAATGACCGGATTGTCGTCCTTAGTTGTGAAGCTGCCGTTGAAGACGCCCGTCGTGAGATTGAGCGCGATGCTGATCGCGCCTGGGTCCGGGCTTGGCAAAGCGATGCCTGCGAAGGGCACGGACTTGATCCGGAAAGGGGCAGTGTAGGTGCCGCCAACGGCCAAGTTGCTGGTAGTGATGGAGGCTTGGGTAAACTCCAGCTTGGCATCGTTCACCCCGCTATCGGTTATTCCTATGGGCAGGGTGGGGGAAACCGGTTTGACCCAGGGGCCTCCGACGAGTGTGAGATTGGTAAGGAAGATACCGCTCTTGTAGCTGCGCGTGGTGCTGGCTGCGGGTTGGGTTGCTTTGCTGAAGGTGGGGCTGCCGTCGAAGTAGCGTGTGGTCGAATTGATGGTGGACCAGCCGGTCAGGCTCCCGGTATTGGCGTAGGCAGTAGCGTAGAAAGGCACGTCACCGGCGGCGCTCACCGCAGCACTGAAGGTTGAGCTTACGCCATCGGCGAAGCGCGCGGCTCCCGTCATGGCGCCCAGCGTGCTCACGCTGCTGGTCAGGTAAGCGTAGCCCACGGGGTAGGTTGGCTCGGAATTCACAGTGGGCTGAAGCACGGCGCTGTAGGCGCCAGTGAAAGTGGTGGCAAGCGTCACAGGCGCTTTACTTGTCCAGGGAATGCGTTTGGCTGTGACGGAAGTGTAGTAGCTGCCAGCGAGCACATAACCATTGATGTTTCCCGTAATGTTTCCGGTGGTGACATCAATGTAAAGATTGAGGTCCAACGGGTAACGGGTACCGCTCGGCACCTGAGCGTAGCAGGAAAACGTTGTACCGTAGAGTTGAGCCGAATAGCTCTTGAATGTCAGCGATACAGCGCTGGTGCCGGTATAAATTTTGCCAGAGAAGGTGCCGATATTGCTGATGCTGATTTGAATGTACGATCCGAGACTTTTGTTCCCAGCGGTCGAGCGACCAATCAGCCCGCGGAATTCGCCATACGCCAACGGTGGCAAACCCTGGAAAGGCACCGTGACACTCGCGGTAGTGCTGCCTTTGCCGTTGATGGCTTTGATGGTGAGCTTGATATTGGCCAGTCCCGTGACCCTGGGATAGCCGGTGATCTGGCCGGTGGCGGCATTGTAAGTGAGCCCTGCAGGCAGGCCCGTGATCACATAGCTCGTGGCCTTGTTCTCAGGCTGGTTGTTGCTTTGAATAACAAGACTGCCGATGGACCAGCTCGTATACGCGCTGGTCATCAGCGTTGGGGGAGAGGGGTTCGCCGCAATCACAGGAGCGTTACGCACCAGCGCCTGATGGTTTCCGGTCACAAGCTGGTCAGCACCCAGGCTTACTTTGCAGGTGAAGTTATTCCCCGCCGCCACATCAGCGGCGGTGAAGCGGGCGACGCTCAGGGTGCCGGTGGTGGCACCGGTCACACGCCTGCCCAGGTCGCCATTCTTGATCACGATACCATTGCGCATCCACTCGAAGGTCAGCCCCGTCCCCTTGTAGGACAAAGGCACAATCAGTGTGGCACCGTCATTGAAGGGCACAATCTGGGAGCTCAAGTCCAGCACGGCGAGTTGCGCTTTTGCGGAGGTTAGGCTGCCCGCCGGGTTGGTGAGCTTCACGCTGTAACTGGCGGCACTCGTTAAGGTAAGGTAGCTCAAGCTCAGAGTGCTAGAGGAGCCGTAACTGCCGGCGGAGTTTTTCATCCAGGTAAACAGCATCTTCTCAGATCCAGCATAGCTCACCGCGAAGGCCGGGTTAGGAGAGCTCCCCACTGCGTACAAGTGGGACACTGGCTGAGTGATGATGCTCGGCAGAGCGTTCGGGTTAAAGATAAGCGGACGCCTCTGCGTGGCTCCTGTCGTCGTGTCGGTGAGGGTGAAGACGTCGAACTTTTCTCCCGCCGGGAGTGCCTTCGTGGCCGCATTCAGACTCCACGTAATTTTCGCCGATGCACCCACAGCCAGCGTGCCGCTTAGGGGGGTCAGTGTCGTCCATGTCTGAGTTTTGGCGGCGGTCCATTTTAGTGGAGTTGTGCCGTTGTTTTTCAAGGTATAGACTTGGCTCCCCACAGCGCTCACTCCCGCTCTCGCTTGGGCGGAGAAGGCCGTCGCGGGCGACAATGCCATGTCCCCCGGGCTGTCATAGGCCTCAACCACACCGGAGGTCGAGGTGCTGTAAGGTGCGACTGCGCTCTTCCCCATGCCGCGCTTGGCGAAGGCTGTCCAGATTTCCCGGGCATTAGCGCCGCTTGTGCTCACGAGGTCGGCTTGAACGATAGCGTCACGAGACTGCAAAAACGTCGGGTCTTGCGGGCAAAGCTTCATGCCATCCGTCACCAACTGCAGGGTCAGGGCCCCGCCTGCGCTGAAGCCATGCTTCTGAATCAACAAGGCCCGCATCTCCAGGAGTGTATTGCACCAGAGTTCGCCCATGTTATGCACTTCATCGGGATCTTGATTGGAGAAGTTGAAGAACATCTTATTCAGCGGAATGCCATCATGCAATCGGGCGCTGTTGGTGGTGTAAGCGTTGATGTCTTGCAGGGTGAGTGGGTTCTTCTGTTTGTCAGTGCAGTAGGGGTAGCGGCGGGTGCCGGAATAGTAATTGGTCTCCACCTGTTTGATCTTGAAGCCAGAATAGCCGCTTGCAGCCACGGCATCGGCCAGAT
>JAQGPI010000071.1 GCA_028293175.1 Verrucomicrobiaceae bacterium
AAAGGCGGCCATTAAAGGCCGCCTTTTGAGACAGGGGATGATGAGAAGTGTTTTAAGGCCTCCAGGAAACCACGTCGTCCTTCGTGTTCTCCTTCTTGTCTTCGCCGAAGCTCAAAGCCACCGCTCCCGCCACGATGTCGCGTGGTGCGCCGGTGGAGATGGTGCTGTCCGCATTATCAACATCGGGGTTGGAGATCTTGTTGTCATAGTTCGCATCCACGATCACTTCATAAGGCATGGCCCAGGAATCAGTAAGTTCATAGTTGCCCTCTGAACCTGACAGACCGCCAGCGCCGTTCTTGGCCATGGGGGGCTCGATGTAGGCGATCTCGCGCGGATTCATCTTGGCCTCATTCTTGCCAAGCAAGATCTTGAGAATGGTGTTGCCAGCACTGAGAGGCACGGGCTCTTCGCTGGAATGGCCCTGCGGCAGCGGGAAGCGGTTGTATTCCACCCGGTAGTTGTTGATGCCCAGCACGATGTCCTTCAGAGCGGCCTGGGTTCTTACCTTCTTGGCCTTCTTCATCACCCCAGTCACGGCTCCGCCGACGAGGCCCGCTAGAATGCCGATAATCGTAATGACGACGAGCATTTCGATGAGGGTAAAGGCCTGGAGCGAGGTAGATTTTAATCGTGTTTTCATAAATGACGCTGATGTATGGCAAGGGGGTTGGACATCGACCGTTGCGATGCGTTGAGCAAAACGGGCGGGAAATAGAGACTAGCAAAAAATGACTCGCGCCGTCAATCCAAGACTTAATACGCCGCTACCTGTTCACTGGCGCCAGGAAACCACGTCATCCTTGGTGCCCTTTTTCCCGTCCCTGCCATAGCTCGAAGCGATCACGCCAAATACGAGATTGCTTGGTACGTTTTGAGAAATGGAGGGATCTTCATTTTCCTTATCAGGGTTGCTGATCCTGTTGTCGAAATTGGCATCGACCGCCACTTCATAAGCGCCGCCCCAAGGGTCGTTCAATGCCTGGCTCCCATCACTTCCAGAAAGCCCGCCTGCGCCGTTCTTGGCCATGGGCGGCTGCAAATAAGTCGAGCCCTTGGGATTCATTTTGTTGTCGTTTCCGCCGAGCAGGATTTTTAACATCGTGTTGCCAGCGGAGAGCCTCACAGGCTCTTCGCTGTTATCGGCTGCTGGCACGGGGTAGCGGTTGTATTCCGTGTGGTAGTTGTTCACCGCCATCACGATGTCGCTCAATGCGGCATGCGCTCTCACTCGTTGCGCATTGTCCATGACCTTCATGACGGCGGTGCTTACGAGGCTTGCCAGCATGCTGATGATGGTGATGACCACGAGCAGTTCAATGAGTGTAAAAGCCCGCCGCGATGTGACTGTGAATCGTGTTTTCATAGGATTCGAATGGATGACAACGGCGAACGTTGAAGTCGGATCAATCGTCCGTCAGACGAGGAGATCGTACCAAAAATGCTGCATCATCGTCAATCCAAGATCGAATGAAATAACGAAACCAGAATGAGGAATGACGAACTGAGCGGAGCAAAGCAGACGACCGGAGAACGGCAGCGCGAGTCCATCAACGTCGAATGGCCAATGCTCTCCAACCCTTATAAAATAAGAAACGGGCGCTCATCATATGAATTTTGGCACATCATTATTCCTCATCCTGACTTCGCCGTTTCAATCATCTCAACGCTCTTCGCAATGCATTGAAATCAGCGCTCGTGCCTTCGCATTATCATTGTTGACAGTCTGGCACCTCCACATACTCTTGCGCTTTATATTGGCTCAGACCAAAACATCAAACACGATCCCAAGCGATTTAACAAATAGCATCGCTTTCAATTGAATATGGCGAAGACAGCATCAAAGGCGGGCGTAACCAAAAGCGCATCTGGCAAGAACAAGTACGTTTACTCATGGGGAGCCGGCCGCGCTGATGGCGACGGATCGATGAAGCCCCTGCTCGGCGGCAAGGGAGCGAACCTCGCCGAGATGAGCCGCATCGGCCTGCCAGTGCCTCCCGGGTTCACCATCACAACTGAAGTTTGCACCTATTTCTACGCTAACAAGCAGACCTATCCCGTCGAGCTGCAGAAGCAGATGGAGCAGGGCGTGCTCGCGATGGAAAAGATCATGGGCTACAAGTTTGGCGATGCCAAGGGCTTCCCTCTTCTTGTTGCCGTGCGTTCCGGCGCGCGTGACTCCATGCCAGGCATGATGGACACCATCCTGAACCTGGGCCTCAATGACCAGACTGTTCTCTCGCTGGCTGCTGCCACCAAGAATGAGCGTTTCGCATGGGACTGCTACCGCCGCTTCGTCCAGATGTATGGCGATGTGGTTCTCGGCGTGCAGAAGCGCGAAGGCGAAGATCATGAGCCCTTTGAAGTGGCCATCGAAACCTTCAAGCATGAGAAGTACGGCAAGGACATCGTTGACAGCGACCTGACCGCTGAAGACCAGCAGGAGCTGGTGAAGACCTTCAAGGCACTTGTTAAAGAGCGCACCGGCAAGGGCTTCCCTTCCGATCCTTGGGAACAGCTTCGCGGTGCTGCCGGCGCTGTGTTCGGTTCCTGGATGAATGACCGCGCGATCGTGTATCGCCGCAAGTATGGCATCCCTGCCGAGTGGGGCACGGCTGTGAACGTGCAGGCAATGGTCTTCGGCAACACCGGCAACACTTCCGGTTCTGGCGTGGCTTTCACCCGCAATCCTGCCAATGGCGTCAACGAATTCTACGGTGAGTTCTTGCTCAATGCCCAGGGCGAAGACGTCGTCGCCGGCGTGCGTACTCCTGAGCCTGTATCGCAGCTTCAGAAGGAGATGCCGAAGTCCTATGCTGAACTGATGAAGGTCCGCTCGACACTTGAAAAGCATTTCAAGGATGTGCAGGACGTCGAGTTCACTGTGCAGGAAGGCAAGCTCTTCATGCTCCAGACCCGCAATGGCAAGCGTACCGCTGCCGCTGCTCTGAAGTTCTCCATCGACATGGTGAAAGAAAAGCTTATCGACTGGGAGACCGCTGTGCTGCGCAATCCTGCCGACCAGCTCGACCAGTTGCTGGCTCCAATTTTCGACCTTGCTGAAGTGAAGAAGGCTCAGGCTATTGCCTCCGGTCTTCCTGCGGGTCCTGGTGCCGCTTCCGGCCAGATTTATCTCAATGCTGACCGCGCGGTGCTTGCTGAAGCCCGTGGTGAAAAGGTTCTCCTCGTCCGCAATGAAACCAGCCCCGAAGATCTTCGCGGCATGATCGCTGCTGAAGGCATCCTTACCGCCAAGGGCGGTGTGTCTTCCCATGCAGCCCTCGTTGCCCGCCAGATGGGCAAGGTTTGCATCTGTGGTGCTTCCGCCCTGGACATCGACTATGACAAGAAGACGGTCACCGTCTCCGGTCAGACCTTCAGCGAAGGCGATTTCCTTTCGATCGACGGTACCACCGGCATCGTCTATGGCGGCCAGTTGAAGACCGCTCCTTCCGAAATCATCACTGGCATGATCAGCGGCGACAAGGTGGCCCAGGCCACTGAGAAGTTTAAGAACTTCCAGCAGTTGATGAAGTGGTGCAGCCTGTCCACCCGCATGCAGGTGCGCACCAATGCTGATAATCCTGAGCAGACCCAGAACGCCATTGCGTTCGGCGCGCAGGGCATCGGCCTTACCCGCACGGAACACATGTTCTTTGAAGGCGACCGCATCGACGCCGTGCGTGAGATGATCCTGGCTGACAACCTTGAAGACCGCAAGAATGCGCTCGCCAAGCTGCTGCCTTATCAGCGCGAAGACTTCACTGGCATCTTTGAAGCCCTCAAGGGCCTGCCTGCCACCATTCGTCTGCTTGATCCACCTCTCCATGAGTTCGTTCCTCATGAAGAAGGGGCCCAGGCTGAACTGGCGAAGAAGATGGGCGTGACCACCGAAAAGGTGACCAAGCGCGTCGAACAGCTTCATGAGTTCAATCCAATGCTCGGGCATCGCGGTTGCCGTCTTGGCATCGCCTATCCTGAGATCACCGAAATGCAGGCCCGCGCCATCTTCGAAGCCGCTGCTGACGTGGTGAAGAAGAAGATCAAGGTGAAGCCTGAAGTCATGGTGCCGCTGGTAGGCTTTAAGAAGGAGCTCGACCTCCAGGTCGAAATCATTCATAACGTGGCCAAGCAGGTGATGGCGGAAAAGAAAGTGAAGTTCGAGTACCTCGTCGGTACCATGATCGAAGTGCCACGTGGCGCTTTGACCGCCGATGAGATCGCGCAGACGGCACAGTTCTTCTCCTTCGGTACCAATGACCTGACGCAGACCGCGTTGGGCATCAGCCGTGATGACATGGGTAACTTCCTGATGCCCTACACGGAGAACGAAATCTTCAAGAAGAACCCCTTCGCCACTCTCGATCAGACTGGCGTCGGTCAGCTCATCGAAATCGCCATCGAAAAGGGCCGCAGGACCAACCCGGACATCAAGCTGGGCATCTGCGGTGAACACGGTGGTGATCCCGACAGCGTCAAATTCTGCCACAAAGTTGGCCTCTCATACGTGAGTTGTAGTCCTTTCCGCGTCCCCGTCGCCCGTCTTGCCGCAGCGCAGGCAGCGATCGAGGAAAAGCGAGCCGCAGCAAAAGCAGTCCCTGCGGTGACGAATGTCCGTGGAACCAGCGCCTCCCGAGGTGCGAAGTCCACGGCCAAACCAAGCAAAGCAACCAACAACAAAACAAAAAGGACAAACACCATGGCTAAGAAAGCTGCTAAGAAGGCCGCCAAGAAGGCTGCCCCTGCCAAGAAGGCTGCCGCCCCTGCAAAGAAGGCCGCCGCTCCAGCCAAGAAGGCTGCCGCTCCTGCAAAGAAGGCCGCCCCTGCAAAGAAGGCTGCCCCTGCAAAGAAGGCCGCTAAGAAGGCTGCCAAGAAGGCGACCAAGTAAGCCATTGAGGCCCTCGTGGCCTTGAAGACCAACGGACGAGGATTTCTTCGTCTCACAAAAGCCCTGTGGGAGCTCCGGTTCTCACAGGGCTTTTTTTCTTTGTGCCGGAACAGAGGTCCTATGCAACCTATAAGACCTATTCAGTGGCGAACGGTGGTCACGCAGTGAATGGTAGAGCCCCATGCTATCGCTCGCTGAACAACTCATCGCCTTGTTAGGCGCGGACTGCGTTTCCACCTCCGCTGAAGACCTTGCCGTACACAGCACCGACAAATGGTTCGCTTCAGCCCCGCCTGAGGTCGTGGCCTTTCCTGGTACCACCGCCCAGGTTTCTGCGCTCCTGCGCTTCGCCAATGACAACAAGATTCCTGTCACTCCTCGCGGCGCGGGAGTGGGCTACGTGGGCGGCTGCGTGCCGTTGCGCGGCGGCATTGCCATGTCCTTGTTCCGCATGAACAAGATCAAGGAGATCAATACAGCGGATGGTGTGGCCGTGGTGGAGCCTGGCGTCATCACTGGTGTATTACAGAGTGAGGTGCGCAAGCTAGGCTGGTTCTACCCGCCTGATCCCGCCAGCCTGAAGGAGTGCAGCCTGGGTGGCAACGTGGCGACCAATGCGGGCGGGCCCCGCTGCCTTAAATACGGCGTCACCCGCCATTACGTTCTCGGTCTTGAAGCCGTGCTCGCTGATGGCACCGTGGTGAAGGCAGGTGGCCGCTGCCACAAGAACAAGACCGGCTTCGATTTGGTGGGCGTGTTCGTCGGGTCTGAAGGCATGCTGGGCGTGGTCACAGAGATCACCCTGCGCCTGCTGCCGCATCCGCCCACGCGGGCTATGCTCAGCGCTGGGTTTGCCACCTTCGCCGATGCCGCCGGAGCAGTGCAGCGCATCCTTGGCAGCGGCTTCCTGCCCAGCGCCCTTGAGATTGCGGACAAGTTCACGCTCCGCGCTGCGCGGGAATACCTCGGCGAATCGGTGACGCCCACCGGCGACGCCCACCTGCTGGTAGAGATCGATGGGCATGAAGAATCCGTGGCACTGGAGCTCCGGAAGCTGGCGACGCTGGTGCGCGGCTGCGGCAGTATTTCACTCGATGAAGCTCTCGGTGAAGAGGCTTGCGAGCGCTTCTGGAAGCTGCGCCGTGAGTTCAGCTACAGCCTGCGCAACACCGGCCTTATCAAGCTCAATGAAGACATCGTGGTGCCGCGGAGCCGCTTGGTGGATCTCGTGGCGTTCACCGAAAAACTTCAGGCGGAATCCGGGTTCCCCATCGCCAGCTTCGGTCATGCGGGCGATGGCAACATCCATGTGAACATCATGGTGCCTAACATGACCGATCCGGCTATCCGAGAGCGTGCGAACGAAGCGCTCGACAAGCTATTTCATCAGGTGATCGACTGGAAGGGGGCCATCACCGGCGAGCACGGCGTGGGCATTGCCAAGCAACGCTGGTTCGGCGATGCCGTGGGTGCGGGGGCGGAGGAACTGCATCGCAGGCTCAAGGCTTGTCTTGATCCGCAAGGCATTCTCAATCCCGGCAAATTTGTCGCTTAAATTCCACAACCGGATAGCGCCATAGGGCCTTTGTTGGGCGAATTATTACGCCTGACCTGTAACATTGTTGTTTGGCAGCCGATGAGGTAGCTGCTACGCTTCATTTCAATTTCACTCAGAATCAGCTGATGGCGGACCAGCGCTACAAGATTTACGAACAACTCGGCGCTGGCGGGAATGGGGCAGTGTATCGAGCTTACGACACCCAGCTCAAGCGCTGGGTAGCGATCAAAAGGCTGATCAGCGCCAGCGAGATTTCCGAAGGCGATCCCTCCGTGGATGAGCTGCGGCGCGAAGCCGACACGCTCGCTTCGTTGCGCAATGCGAACATCGTTACCATCTTCGATGTCTCCAGTGACGCCGAAGGTTTGTTCATCGTCATGGAGCTGCTGGAAGGTCCGGACCTTGCCGACGCCACACAGCATGGCCCGCTGTCGCTGGAAGACTTTAAGCAACTGGCGGAGCAGACGCTGGAGGCCTTGCTGGCCGCGCACCAGCTGCGCATTCTGCACCGTGATCTGAAGCCGGAAAATATCAAGGTGGAGCGCCTGCCCGGTGGTCGCTTCCAGGCCAAGATCATTGATTTTGGCCTCGCCCGCGCAGGCCTCGGGGCCCGCAAACAGACGGAAGATCAGGCGGGCTCGGTCATGGGTTCCATCTACTACATGGCGCCTGAGCAGTTGTCGCGCGAGCCCACCGATGTGCGCACAGACATCTATTCGCTCGGCTGCGTGTTCTATGAGGCGCTGGCGGCCCGGAAGGCCTTTGATGGCAAGTCCGTGAGCGAGGTGATCGACAAGCACCTGGATCATGACGTGGTGCCGCTGAACACGCTGTGCCCGCACTTGCCGCAGTGGCTTACCTATTGGGTGATGCGGCTGATGGCCTGCAAGCCCGACGACCGCCCTGCCAGCGCCCAGCAGGCCATCGAAGAATACCGCGCCTGGGAGAAGCTGCCGCCAGCCCCCCACATGATGACGTGGATGCCGATGAACTACGGCTATGGCTACGGCCACCACCCGCAGCAGGCTGCGCCGCAGTATGGCACGGCCACCGCACCCCTTTATCAGCCCGGCTCAGGCCCCGTGCCACTGCATACCACTGGCTATTATGCGCCGCCGCATATCACAAGTTCTTCTGTGCCGGTGCATCCGCAGGCGGTTCCCCAAGGCCAGGTTCCTTATGCCCAGCCAGTGCGTCCGTCCACCGCTGTTCCGGTCAAGCCCGTGGCGGCGAGTAACACCAAATGGTTCGTCATCGGTGGTGTGGGTGCCGTGGTTGCGATTGGCGCTTTTCTGATGTTGAAGGGTGGTGGTAAATCCACAAAAACCAATGGCGCACCGGCTCCCGTGGCACCCGCCTCTGGTATTGAAGTAGGCCCGGCCCGTGAAAACATGTTCCCTGGCGACCGTGCCTACCCGCCGCCGGACAAGATGCGCGTGGTGCATTTCATCGCGCGGACGGCTACCCGCGGTTACAACGGCAAATCGGTGCCCGGGAAGAACGACAGCAACAGCCCGGTCTCCGTTTGGGATGATCTCACGCAGCGAGGCGACAACACGCCGCTGGTGACGGTGGGCACTAATCCAGACGTCAGTCCGCAGCGAGTGAAATGGGCCAACGTGGAAGGCCTGATCAAACCGGATCGTTACGCTCTCGACTTTACTTCCAAAGTTGGCAAGACGGTGACCATGCGGCTTTATCAGCCGGAGAAGCATAAGGACAGCTTTCCGTTCGGCGTCGCCACGCCGCCCTTCCCCGCAGGCCTCACCTTGGGCCTGGCCTTCCAGCCGGGCGGCCAGCTTCCTTGCCGCGTGGCGCGGCTGTCTTCACCCGATGGCGAAGGCAGCGTGACGTTGCGCGTGATGGGCAACAAGACCATTGAAGCCGACTTTCAGAGCGGTGCGGATAGCAAGAAATTGGTGTCTTCTAACATTGATGCCACCCGCCCCTGCATTGCCATTTTGACCTGGAGTTCCGAGAACAACGAGGTGCAGTTGCGCACTCGTGATGCCCGGGGATTCACTCACAAGGTCACTGCCACTCTCGGGGTGCCTCAAGGCGCGCTCTATGATCTCGATCTCGGCGGGGTGGTGGATACGCCCGATCAATTCAATGGCCAGATTGCCGAGTGCGCGGTGTTTGCCACGGCTATGCGCGAGGATCAGGTCTCTCTCTGGGACAAGGATCTGCGCGACCAGTACTTCGTCAGCGGCCCCTCCAAGGCGCTGAAGGACCGGCTGCTCACCAAGCTTCCCCTCATCGACAACGCCGCCAAGGCCTGGAAGCTCACCGCCAGCATCACCAAGGAAAATCCAGCGCAGGCTGCGGATGGCAATGTAGGCACGCGCTGGAGTACGGGTGGCCCGATGACCTCAGGCACATGGTTCCAGATTGAACTGCCCAAAGAAGCCGACATCTCCGGCGTGGCGCTGGACTCGCCTTTTCCCAATGACTACCCCCATGGGTACAAGGTGGATGTGTCCATGGACGGCAGGGCCTGGGCCACTGCCGCCGAAGGAGAAGGCAAGACGACGCCCACGGAAATCGTGTTCTCCGGCGCGAAGAAGGCCCGCTTCATCCGCATCAATCAAACGAGCAACTCGCCTAATTTCTGGAGCATCGACGAGGTGCTGCTGTTCAGGCCGAAATGAGGCCCGGGAGCGGAAGAGCTTCCGCGCTCCCAGGAGGCCCGTTGGACTAGGCTGCCGGAGCAGCCAATTGCAGCTTGGGCTCGGCCTCGATGGCCTTGGCAAGGCTGGACCAGCCTCCGGGGCGCTGCATTTGGAACATGCTCAGGTACACCGCAGCCTTTTCCGCCGCATGCTCTGCTAGTAGGGCCTCGGTGCCCGCCTTTGCCTGTTCATCGCTGATCTCTTCCGGCAGGTTTTCCACCTGGCCGTCCTGATGCTCGATGCCCACGGCATCAAGGAAGGTCTTCAGCAGCGGCTGCTGGGCCTTGAGGAGCCAGAGCTGGATGACCTGCTCGGCCACCCCTTCGTTGGTGCGCAGGCGCAATTGCTCCAGCACGAAATGGAACTGGTCCTCCTTGTTCTTCCGCTCTAGGAAGACAGGGCGCAGCTTGCGCTTTTCCGCCAGGGTGTTGAGCACCATCTGGTAGGCCCGCTTGTGTTCCTTGAAAAGGTGATTGAGGATTTCCTGCTGCAATTCCGGGCTGATGGACTGGATAAGCTGCTGTGCTTTCATCGCGGTAGTAAAAGGGGGCAAAATTTGGGGGGCGTCTGCTAACATGCGGCCTCGTGCGCCGCAAACGGTTTTGGATCAGGCTTACATAGCAGCGAGGGGCCAGGCCCCCCCTTCCTTCACTGTACGCCTGTTCTGATGGCGTCCTTCACAGACTGGCCGTCGTGCTTGATGTCCACGATCACGGCCTTGCCTTGGAATAGCCGCACCTCTACCCACGTGGGCTTGGTGCGGTCGCGTTGCACACTTGCCAGCCATGCGTCAGCGGCCGGTGCCATGTCTTCGTTGAGGTAATAGCGGTCAAAAGGCAGCTTCAATGAAACCGGAGAATAGATGTAACCGGGCAGGCGGCACTGGAGGTACAGGCCTTCGGAGGGCGGCGTGCTGGTCACGCGGCCAAAGCTGGCCATGCCATCCGCGCCCACCTTCACTTCGGCATACACTTCCTGGTTTTCGCGCAGGTCCTTCAGATCCGCTTCCGGTGCTGTGGTGTTTTCCACCGCGACGTTCAAATAGCGGCCGCGAAGGGGGTCAAAAGGATCGGGTGCCTGGCATTTGAAACGCACGAGCTCGCCCTGCGCCAGCACTTGCTCATGCTGGAGCACTTGATGCAGTGGCGCGGCCCATTGGACCAGCACCATCACAGCGAAAAGAAGCCATGGCAGGGTCTTCATGTGGGAAGCTTCTGCTGGCGTTTCTTGCGTGCCAGAAAGATGTTAAATGCAATGAAACCAGCGCCTACGATGATGAAACCGAGGCCCTTGACGGTGAATGACATGTCGCTGTTGCCGAAACGCGTGAGGATCACCAGGCTGATGAGCAGGGCACCCAGCCGGGGCGAGCCTTCCTCGCCGCGAAACACCGGCATCACCATCAGCACGCCGATCAACATAAGCTGCAGGCTCGCCACGAGCCACAGGCCCGCAACGGGCACCACGGCGGCAAAGAGCGGCATCAGCGTGATCGAAGCCAGCGCCAGCACCGCCCATCTTCGCGCCCGTACCGCGGGGACAGCCAGTGCGACGGCCAGAACTGCTAGCAGCAGGAAAGGCAGCATGGAGGCCAGCGGGGGATGATCGTGAATGTCGCGACCATGGCTCTCTGCCCAGCTAAAAAGAAATCCCCAGACGAGCAATACCAGCGACCCGACCACCACAAACGGCCGCCGCGAAAGGCGTGTTTCGGTCTCTGGAAGCAGCACGTAAACCGCCCCCAGGGCCAAGGTCAAATCCATGTGGTCAGACGCTCCCCCTGACGCCACAAACACCAATAGGCAAATGGCAGCCACCCAGCGAAAGCCCAAGGGCGGAGCCTGCAGAGGTCGCCATTGCAGTCCCGGCCACCAGCCTAACAAGGGGATGAGCAGCAATGAATACCAACCCCAGTCCACGGACTGATGGTATCCCCACCAGTTGTTGTTTCGCTGCGCCCATACGCTGATGCCGATCAAATAGAGCGAAGCCACGGTAGTGGATCGTAGCAGCCACATCACGGGTGCTGACAGCAGGCACCACGCCATCAAGAAGGTCTCCCAACTGCCGCCCATGCTGTAGACCTGCGAAACAATGGCCAGGGCGGTGCCCGCGCCTATGGCTAGAAAACCCGCCACGCACTCGCGCACCCAGTCGGCCATGGATGCTCCCTTCTTCAATACCCAGGCGGCAAGGACTTGGCCCGCCGCCATGGGGATGAACGCAAATACCAGACGCGCCCAGCGCGGCAGATCATCCCAGTTGTGGGCCAGCAGGGCAATGATCCCACCGCCTACGAGCAGGCTGCCTATCGCCCCAAAGATGAACAGTCCCAATTGCCCGCCACGTGTGCCCGCCGTCTGCGTGCGTTC
>JAQGPI010000096.1 GCA_028293175.1 Verrucomicrobiaceae bacterium
CTTCTACCAGTACGGCAACAGGGCGGGCATTGAGGCCATCGGCAAGGCTGGCCACATGCTGGGAGTGGGCGAGAAGACGGGGATTGAACTGGATGACGAAGATCCCGGCGTGCTGCCCACCCGCGAGTGGTTGCAGCTCAACAAGCCCAATGAAAACTGGCGCAGCCCGGGCATGACGGCCAACACCTCCATCGGCCAGGGGTTCGTGGAAGCGACGCCTTTGCAGATTGCCTCTGTCGCAGCCACCGTCGCCAATGCTGGCAAGTCCTACCGCCCTCACCTGCTAAAACGCGTGGTAAACGGCGTCCAAGTGGTGGAGGAGAAGCAGCCGGATGTGCGCGCTGATCTCGCCGCTGAAGGCATTGATCCCAAAGACGTGGAAGTGATTCGTCGCGGCATGTGGAAGGTGGTGAACGGCAGCGCCGGCACCGCCAAGAAAGCCCAGATCAAGGGCGTCGAAGTCGCCGGAAAGACCGGCACAGCGCAGTTCTGGCGCTTCGCAAATGGCGTAAAATCCAAGGACAATCACACTTGGTTCACCTGCTTCGCGCCGTACAAGAATCCGAAGTTCGCCATCTGCGTGATGCTACAGGGTGGCAAGTCCGGCGGCGGCTGCTCCGCACCGGTGGCTCAGCGTATTCTCGAGCAATGCCTTGCGCTGGAACAGGGTTATCAGGTCACCATCGCGCCTACCAAGGAAGTAGAGGGCAACTTCAATCCCACCGAACTGGTCACTTTTGGCAACTCCCCCGTGCTCGCCCAGAATCTAGTGCATGACGAAGATGGCGATGATGGCCGTCAAGCCGATGCCCGCGAATCCCCGCCTGATCGCACAGCCCGCGACATTCAGGAAGAATCCAAGCCCAAGACCACGAAGAGGAGCCCCCCAAAGGCCATCCCCGTGCGGCCCGCCGCTGTTGTGCCCCCAAAGCCCCCCGAGCCGGAACGCCGCAGTCTGCTTCAACGTTTGTTCCGTTAAACACCACTCTCATTCTTCATCCGAGAAAGATTATTCATCATGGCACTCACTTTCGTTCAACGACTCAAGCAATTCCTCACCGGCAAAAAAGACATCAAGCAGGGTACCCGCATCGTCATCAACTGCGAAGCGCTGGAAAACCGTGTGGCGCTGCTGGAAGACGGCGTGCTTGAAGAGTACTCCATTGAACGCGTGGGCCAGCAGAGCCTCGTGGGCAGCATCTTCAAGGGCCGCATTAAAAACATCGAGCAGGGCCTCAAGGCCATGTTCGTGGATATCGGTTTCGAAAAGAACGCCTTCCTGCATTTCTGGGATGCAATCCCCGCCGCCATCGAAAGCGGTTTCGAGGAAGTCCGCCGCAGCAGCAAGGGCAACAAGGGCGGCAAGAAGAAGATCGAGGCCAAGGACATTCCCAGCCTCTATCCTGTCGGTTCCGAAATCATGGTGCAGGTGACCAAGGGCCCCATTGGCAACAAGGGCCCCCGCGTGACCACCAATATTTCTTTGGCCGGTCGTCTTCTCGTCCTCATGCCGCTCATTGATCAGTTCGGCATCTCCCGCAAGGTGGAAGACCCCAAGGAGCGCGCTCGCTTGCGCGCCATTCTTGAAAAGCTCGATGTCCCTGATGGCATGGGCATCATTATGCGCACGGAAGCCACCGGCAAGCGCGCCGGCCACATTGTACGCGATCTCAGCATCCTGCTGGAGCAGTGGAACGACATCGTGGAAAAGCGCGACAACAACAACGCGCCTGTCTGCTGCTTCCAAGAGCCAGATGTGATCGAGCGCACCGTGCGCGACTTCCTCACCGATGAAGTGGACGAGGTCATCTGCGATGATCAGGCCACCGTTGAACGCATGCAAGACATGGCCGCCTCCATTTCCAACCGGGCCAAGCGCCGCATCACTCATCATGCCGGCCCCGGTTCGGTCTTTGACGCATACGACATTCAGAAACAGATCGAAAACGCCTTCTATCGTCAGGTATGGCTGCCCTGTGGGGGCTACATCTGCATCGACCAGACAGAGGCACTCGTTGCCATCGACGTGAACACCGGCCGTAACAAAGGCAGCAAGGATCAGGACAAGCTTCTGCTTGAAACCAATCTCGAAGCCGCCGTCGAAGTCGCGCGGCAGCTCCGCCTGCGCAACATGGGCGGCTTGGTGGTGGTGGACTTCATCGATATGAAGCACCGCAAGGACCAGCAGGCGGTGTACAAGACCATGATGGACAACGTCAAACGCGACAAGGCAAAAACGCAGATCTTGCAAATCTCGCAGTTCGGTCTCATGGAAATGACCCGCCAGCGCCTGCACGAATCCCTTGGCAGTGCACTCTATGAGCCCTGCCCTGCTTGCAAAGGCCATGGCCAGGTGAAAACCCCCCTCACGATGAGCGTGGAAATCCAGCGCCGCCTCTCCGCCATCATGCAGCGCGGTCGCGAGGATCAGAAGAGCCTCGTCGTCACCGTTCATCCCGATGTCATGCAACGTCTCCGCACCGAGGATGGCGAACTCCTCGTGGGCCTCGAACGCAAGTACCAGGCCCGCCTCACCTTCCGCACCGACGCCGCCTTCACGAGAGAGCAATTCTCCGTAGCCAATGCGTCGAATAATGAGGAGATCAGGAATTAAGGAAGGGGAAAGGGCAAAAGGATAAGAGAAAAGTGGGAAATTGGTTCCTCTGAATTCCGCTTCCCCGCCCCCACTTATCCCTTTTCTCTTTCCCCTTATCCCTTCTCCCCATGCAAGAATACCTCCGCCTTCTCGACAAAGTGCTCAAGCACGGATCCTTCCGTGCTGATCGCACGGGCACGGGCGCGTTCTCGGTATTTGGCGAGCAGTCACGCTATGATTTGAGCCTGGGCTTCCCTGTTGTCACCACCAAGAAGCTGCACCTGCGCTCGATCATCCATGAGTTGCTGTGGTTCATCAAAGGTGACACCAACGTCCAATACCTGCGCGACAACAAGGTCACCATCTGGGACGAGTGGGCGGATGAAGACGGCAATCTCGGTCCCGTCTATGGCGCTCAATGGCGGAGCTGGAAAGGCTGCGAAGGAGCCGAGCCAATCGATCAGCTCGCTGCTCTCATTGAAGGCATTAAGACCAAGCCCTTCAGCCGACGCCACATCGTCAGCGCCTGGAATGTCGCCCATATTGACGATATGGCCCTGCCTCCTTGTCATTGCCTGTTTCAGTTCTTTGTCGGCGATGGCAAACTGAGTTGCCAGCTCTATCAGCGTAGCGCCGATCTCTTCCTCGGCGTGCCTTTCAACATCGCGAGCTATGCCCTGCTCACCCTCATGATCGCCCAGGTCTGTGAGTTGCAACCCGGCGATTTTGTCCACACCTTCGGCGACCTTCATTTGTATCAAAATCATTTGGATCAGGCTAAGGAACAGCTGGCTCGCGAGCCCCGCCCCCTGCCTGTCATGAAGCTCAATCCTGCCGTCAAGGACATCGACGACTTCAAGTTCGAAGACTTTACGTTGGAAGGCTACGACCCGTGGCCGGCGATCAAGGCACCCATTGCGGTGTAAGCCCGCAGGGCCCAAAACCGCGCTTTTGGGCCTGAAGGTGGATCAGCGCAAGCGTGGGCGGACCGTCTTTGTGGGCGCGTAGAGACAAAGGCATTGCAAAAAATCGCCTTTTATTTATGCCCCGCCACCCCTAGCGTCGGTTCCCCCGGAGAACGCCGGGCTCTTCGCCAATCCAAAACCTTCCACAGTTCCATGGACGACCGATTCAACCGAAAAGACAAGCCCGAAGGCCAGGAGGTCATCGTGTCACACGATGCCGATGGCGGTCTGGTGCTACTCCATCGTATCGCACTGGATACATCCGCGTCTCAGGAGGCACGGCAGGCATTGCTGGACACTACGCACGCGAGTTCCACTTTCCGCCACCCCCATGTGCTGGCGGTTCGTGAGGTGCGGCTGGAAGATGGTTCCCTGGTGTTTGTGCAAGAGCATCCGGAAGGTCCCCTGCTCGCTGACAGGCTAAAAAAAGGCGGTGCCATTCCTCTGCGCGAAGCGCTCACCTGGATGCGCCAGTTTGCCCAAGGGCTGGAGGCCGCGCAGTCAAGCGGCCTAACACTCTCCCAAATCTGCCCCACGGAGTTTCTTGTGCAGGAGGCCAGCCCGGGCGGCTTGCTTTGCCTTTGTCCGCCCGTTCCCACCGGATGGTGGCTGGATGTGGAAGATGCCCCCTTCGCCAGTCCCGAACAGAAGGCCAGCCAAGCCTGCGACATCCGGTCCACGATGTATTCCGCCGGTGCTGTGCTGGCCGCGATGCTGACGACCCAACGTCCCGAAAAGGAAGCAGGATGGGCAGCGGTGCTGTTCAAGGCGAAGCTGCCGAAAGCGGTTAACAGAGCGCTCAATGCCGTGCTGGCTGTGGATCAAGCGAAACGTTGTGCAACTCCCGCTGACTGGATCGCTTTGCTGGACCAGGCCATCACTTCAATTCCATCGCAGGCAGTCCAACCCGCAGCCCCTGAGCCGGTGAAAAAAGAAGCGGCATCAAAGAAGGCGGCGACGTTCATCGCTGGGAGCAAGCCGCTGGCGCCCTCACACGTTGAGATGGGTGAAGCCGTCTTTGAAGCGCCCGCAGAGCATCAGAATAAGCGAGGCCTCTCACCCGCGCTCATGGCTGTGATCGCAGTGGTGCTGGTCTTCGGCACCTGGATGCTGCTTCCCAAAAAAGAATCAGCCACCCCTACCTCAAAACCTCCCTCGGCGGTGCCGGAGAAGCCATCCGAAACGGCGGCTCAATCACCTGCCGCCGATGACCAACCAGTTCCTGCCACACAGGTCATCTCTGCTCATAAGGAGGAGGAACCCAAAGCCGTCGCTGCAACATCTGCGCCGTCGCTTCCCCCTGCACCGGCAGCCCCCATTCCAACTGAAGTTCCATCTCCCACACCGGTTGCCAAATCACCCGCAATGCCCCCGCCTCCGCCCTCGGCACCGCAAGTGGTGGCACAGCCTGCACCTGTTATTCCTCCCGAGCCGGCAAAAGTAGAAACAAAGCCGGTGGTGGAAACGCAGCCTGCTGCCGCCGCCGATAAGCCCGGGATGGTGGCAGCGACGCCCGCGCTAGAAGCTGCCGCACCACCCCCAGTCGAGGCGGCCAAGCCGAGCTTACCCGCCTCCAGCGCCCCTGCTCCTGTCCCCGTGGCAGAAGCCAAGCCAAATCCGCCTCCCGCAGCTGCGCCTGCGGTTGTCATGGCGAAGCCTCAGCCTCCCAGCAAGGAAGAACTTCTCCAGCAGGCAGCGCAGGCCCATGGCAGCGAGCGGACAGAAATCTATCGCAAGGTGCTCGCCCTGGATGCGCGAAACCCCAAGGCTTTGCACGGGTTGGTCGAAAGCACACTTCGCGACCTTCCAACCGAAGGAGAAAAACGCAGCGAATTCACTGGCTGGGCGAAGGAATTGGCGACTCTGAATGATCCTCTGGGAACACATGCCATCGCCAGCCTTGCCCTTCAAGAAGCGGCCGCCGCCAAGACCCCAGATGCCGCAATCAGGATCTTCACCGCCGCTATCGCGCAGTTGAAAGACGCACTTCACTCCGGTGATGACAGCTCCTACCCCGTTCTTATCCAGGCTTATATCGACCTGCATCAAACCCATATTGTGAACCACGAGAAGCCCAAGGCTGACCGTGTCAGCAAGGCGCTGCAAGATGAGATCGCCCGCACCCCTGGTTCCATCCCCGCCCAAGTCCCCGCTGACTTTGCCGCTAATATTGACGCTCTCCTCAAGGAACGCACAGCCAAAGGCCCGCCACGCATGCAGGAGGCGTTTCTCAAGACGGTTGCCCAAAGCCTGCGCGCCCTCAGTGCTCCTCAAAAGCGCAGCGAAGCGCCGGCTCAAAAACGACCGAAATCACGTCGTTAAGCGCAGGAGCATTGACCGACCTGTATGACCGCCGGGCCAGGGAGGGCAATTTATCCTCCTCCGGCTTTCTGTCGTATCTCTTTCCGGCATCCTCCCTGCTCCCTTATTTAACCGTAAACACTTGGCTCAGCCCTTGAAAGGCAGATGAATCCTGCGATGTTGCGCCCCCCTGCTCCCCCCAAACGACCCCATGAGTTCCTCGCTACCGGCTCGCGCCAACCTTGACCTCCTAGAGACTAACTACTCCGCCTGGAAGGCCGACGCGGCCTCGGTGGACGCACATTGGAGGGCTTTCTTCGAAGGATTCGAGCTGGGCCTGGAACGGCTTGCCAAGACCGGTCCCGCCGCCAAGACAGCAGATGCCAAAGGCGGTGCGGCACTGAGCGAATCCTCCCTCACCTTCCGCATGAAGGTAACCGAGGCCCTGATGCGCTTCCGCGCCCTGGGCCATACCGGTGCCTGGCTAGACCCTCTCGACAACGAGGCCCCCGAGGCCACGATTTTGACCCTGGAGGCCCTGGGCTTCCAGGAAAGTGAGCTCAATGAGCCAGTGGTCACCCAGTTCTTCCGCAAGGGCCAGCCCATCACGCTGGGCGAAATGCTGACCGAACTGCGCACGATCTATTGTGACCGGATCGGCTTTGAATTCATGCACATACACAAGCCGGATGTGCG
>JAQGPI010000100.1 GCA_028293175.1 Verrucomicrobiaceae bacterium
TCCTGACCGGCATCATGCGCTGGATGCACGACAAGACGGGCAACTGGGGCGTGGCCATCATTCTTCTCACCATCGTGATCCGCACCATCCTCTGGCCCGTGCAGGCCAAGGCACAGCGCTCCATGAAGCGCATGGGCAAGCTCTCCCCGCTGATGAAGGACATCCAGACCAAGTACAAGGATGATCCGCAGCGGATGAATACCGAGGTGATGAAGCTGTACAAAGAGTACGGCGTGAATCCCGTGAGCGGCTGCCTGCCCATGTTCATGCAGATCCCCATCTTTTTCGGCTTCTACGCCATGCTGAAGTCAGCGGCGGAACTGCGCGGCCAGAGCTTTGGCTGGGTCAATGACCTTTCGCTTCCTGATACCGTTTACACTCTTCACATGCCCTTTTATGTGCCGCTGCTAGGCGATCATTTTAGCATCAACCCGCTGCCGCTCATCATGGCGGTGACGATGATAGCGCAGATGAAGCTCACGCCGCAGCCCGCCACGGTGGACAAGATGCAGAAGAACATGATGATGCTGATGCCCGTCATGTTCCTGTGGTTCTCCTACGCCAATGCCGCCGCACTGGCGCTCTATTGGACCACATCCAACCTTTACATGATCGCACAGACATGGATCATGAAGGCGCTGAATCCGGATGACGACGCCCCCTTGCAAAAGGTGGCAGCCTTGCCGAAAGGTCCGCTGCCATCCGGTTCCGCCGCCAGCCAGAAGCCGAAAGACAAGAAGCCCAAGCAGCCCCGCCTTGGGGGCTAGTCCCACCTTTCTTACCCTCCGCCGCCCGCCATGACAGCCCTCGATCAAGCCCGACAGATCCTGGAAAACATGCTCGGCTACCTGGGCTTCTTCGTCACCATCGAAGAAGACAACAGCCCGGAGGGCCCTACGCTGCAAATCCTGACGGAGGACTCTGACCGTCTCATCGGCAAGCGCGGCGAGGTGCTGGATGACATCCAGTACCTGGTGAATCGCCTGCTCATGCGCCGCCTGCCTGATGCCCCTCGCATCCGCGTGGATGTGGAGTTCTACCGCAGCATGCGCGAGGACAAGATGCTGCAACGCGCTCAGGAACTAGCGGAAGGCGTGCGCGCCACCGGCACCCCCGTGGCCCTTCCGCCGATGAATTCGTACTACCGCAGGCTGATCCACAATGCCTTTGTGAATGATCCCGTGATTGCCTCCGAAAGCGACCAAGGCGATGGCAGGTTTAAGCGGATTACGTTGAAGAAGCGCGGGTGAGGAGGGAGGAAGAATTTAACAGCAGAGAACGCAGAGATCGCAAGGTTGGTCTTGAGTGACGGCGATCCGTCTTTCCTAGTCGTTCGACTTTCGTGGTCGTTCGATTCGATAGGTGTTAACGTTCCATCGCCACGCAATCACTCCAGACCCACCTTGCGTTCTTTGCGGTTAAATTCCTCTTCTTCCCTCACTCCTCCACCTCACCAAAGCGCCCGAACTTCAGCGCCATCACGGGCAGCACGAGGAGATTCAGCAACGTTGATGAGGCCAGGCCCCCGAGAATCACGATGGCCATGGGGCCTTCGATTTCGCGGCCTGCATCGCGGTAGCCGAGCGCCAGAGGTAGAAGGCCAAGACCGGTGACGAGCGCGGTCATGAGGATGGGCGTCAACCGCTCCGAAGCCCCGCGCAGGGCGGTTTCCAGGCTCCAGATGCAGCCTTCGTGCCGCACCAGATGATCGTAGTGCGACATCAGCATGATGCTGTTGCGCGTGGTGATGCCGAACAGGGTGACGAAGCCCACCATCGAGCCCAGCGTGAGCCCAAGTCCTGCGAAGGCGGCGGCAAAGATGCCGCCTACAAGAGCGAAGGGTAGGTTGCTCAGCACCAGCGTAAGATTCGGGCCGTTGCGGAACACCATGCCGAGCAGCATGATGATCCCGAAGGCACCTGCGGCGCTGTGCAGCATGAGTTGTTGCGTGGCTTCGGCCTCGGCTTTGGCGGTGCCTTCAAAGCTCCAGTAACCGCCGGGCGGCAGCTTCAGTTTTTCGGTGAGCCGCTTGCTGGCTTCCGCGACAAAGGCACTCGGATTCGTCTCGGGATGGAAGGCGATGGTCTGGCGTCGGCGCGCCCCATCGCGCAGGATGGAATGGCGGCCGCTGGTCAGGCTCAGGTCCGCCAGTTCCGAGACCGTAGTGCGGCGACCGGTGGGGGAAGTGAGCGGCAATGAACCGACCGATTCAGGATCGCGGCGCGCGGCTTCTTCCAGGATCACCACGACATCACTCATCTGATTGGCTTCATAGATCTGTGCTGCCGCCGCGCCTTGATAGGCCGTCTGCACTGCCTCCAGCACCTCGCCTGCACGGAAGCCATAGGCGGTCAGGCGGTCGGGCCGCAACCGCACTTCCAGGCGCGGCCCGCCGGGCGGCGCGGCGACCTTAACTTCACCCGCACCGGGCACGTCCTTCAAGAGGCTTACCACTTCGCGCGCCTGCGCATCCAGCACATCCAGATCATCGCCAAAGAGGTTCAGCACCACTGGCGCAGCCTCGCCCGCAAGGCTCTCGTTAATACGGTCGGCCAGGAAGCTCTCGGCACTCCAGTGGATGCCGGGCACGCCCTTCAACACCGTGCGCAGGGCTTCCGATGTTTCCTCCTCTTCTTCGCCTGAGAGCCCGGGTTTGAAATCCACATGCAGCTCACTGCGGTGCGGTGCCCAAGGATCTTCGCCCCTCTCTGCGCGACCGATCTGTTGTTCCACCGTGGCGATACCCGGGATGGCCAGCAGGGCCTTCTGCACCACCGTGCCGAGGCGTTTCATTTCAGGAATGGAGGTGCCGGGCGCGGTATTGAGACCGACCACGAGATGGCCTTCGCGAAACTCTGGCAGGAACTCGCCGGTGGGATGCGGTAGTACGATCAGGCCTGCGGCGATAATGAGAGCGGCCCCGATGCCAACCAGCCCAGGTGAGCGTGCCAGCGGTCTTAATACAGCCTGATACGCCACCATCAGCCAGCGCTGCAACAAGGGGTCGCGATGACTGGCCACATGATTGCGAAACACGATCAGGCACATCGCGGGCGTGACCGTGATGGCCACCAGCAGCGAGACCAGAATGGCCAGGATGTAACTGAGGGCGAGCGGCGAGAAGAACTTGCCGGAGACACCGCCAAGCGCGAGCACCGGCAGGAACACCAGGGCCACGACAAAGGTGGCGAAGACCACTGCGGTGCGCACCTCCAGCGACGCCGCGAGCACCACCTGCATCGCCGGCAACGGTTGCGGCAGCGCACGGTTGGCGCGCAGCCTGCGCAGGATGTTTTCCACATCAATGATCGCATCATCCACCACCTCGCCGATGGCGATGGCGAGCCCGCCGAGTGTGATGGTATCGAGCGGAATCTTGAGCCGTTCCATCAAGAGCAGAGTGCCCAGCAGGGACAGCGGAATAGCCGTCAGTGAAATGATCGCCGCGCGCAGGTTGCCGATGAATAGTAGCAGCACGATGGCCACGAGCCCCGCACCGATGAAGATGGACTGCTTCATATGGCCGAGCGCATTCTCGATGAAGGTGGCGGGGCGGTGCAGGCGTGGGAACAGTGTGATACCTGCCTTCTTAATCGCCGGCTTCATTTCCTCCAGCGCGGCCTCCAGGCGGTACGTCACATCCATGGTATTCGCTCCGTATTGGCTGGACATGGTGAGGAGCACGCCCGGCCTGCCCATGATCACGCAGTCGCCAAACTTTGGCTCGCCGCCTTCTCCCACGGTGGCGACATCGCCGATGCGGATCGAGGCCCCATCACTCCCGGATTTGATGATGGCTTGAGACAGGCTGGCGGCGGTCGTGGCCTGGCCTTCGGGCTGAATGAGGATGCGCTGGTTTTCGTTTTCCACGAAGCCTGCGCCGGAGACACCGGTGGCGACACGGGCGGCGGCGAATACGTCGGTGATGGAAAGGCCGAGCGCCGCCAGCCGGTCCGGTCGCACCTTGATTTGCCACTGGCGCACCTCACCGCCGAAGCTGCTGCATTTGGCCACGCCGGGCACGGAAAGCAGACGCGGTTTCAGCGTCCAGTCCGCCCAGGTGCGCAGTTGCATGGGCGTCATGGTGTCGCTTACCAGCCCCACCTTGAGCAGGTCCATGGTGGCCGAGGTGAGCGGTGTCATCTTCGGTGTTCTGACCCCGGCAGGCAGCATTCCGCCTAGCTCCGCGAGCTTCTCGGCCAGGAACTGGCGCGCCACTAAGAGGTTCGTGCCTTGCTTGAAAAGACAGGTGATGACGCTCAGCCCCTGGATGGTTTCAGAGCGCAGCGACTCCATGTCGCCAAGGCCGTTGAGGGAGGATTCGATGGGCCGCGTGACCAGCATTTCCACCTGCTCTGGCGAAAGCCCGGGCGCTTCAGTTTGCACGACCACCTGAGGCGGTACGAAGTCAGGAAACACATCGAGCTCCGCATGATGAGCGGAGCGAGCGCCCCATACCAGCACCACCAGGGCGAGGGCAAGGACCACGCCACGATGGCGGAGGGAGGAGGCGACGATGGCGTTGAGCATGAGACAGCCAGCGGTTGTTAGTCTTCTTCCGTCTGGCCTTTCAGCTCCTCGCTCAAAAGCTGCTGGGCACCGGCGACGACCACTTCATCACCGGCCTTGAGCCCGCCTTTTGCGAGCCATTTGTCCCCCATGGCAACCGTAAGGTCCACCGGGCTGCGGGTGAACTCATCCTCATGGCGCAGATAGACAAACACCACGCCCTCATGGCGCAGCAGCGCCGTGCGCGGCACTGCGATGGCGCTTTCCGCCTTGGCTCCCTCTTCATGGAGCCAGCCGATCACAGCGGTACCGGGCACCCATCCTTTTGCCTTGATGAGGCAGATGAGGCTGGCGCTTTGGGTCACGGGATCGGCAGTGGGGGCCGGTCCCAGGACCTCCGCCTCCATGGCCTTGTCTTCGCTCCCCGGCAGCGCCACGCGTGCGGTCTTCGTATTGAAGGCAAGACCGGGAGGCAGATCAAGCCGCACCAGAGCAGCGGCGTTCGCGGTGATTTGTTCTGCCAGGGCTTGGATATCGCTACGACCGGCAACGGTTTCACCCCAGGTGGTGACGAGCTTCACATGAGCCGATTGCAGCGCGACCTCGTCTTTCTTCATGGCCTCCTGCGCTTCCTCCACCTTTTGCTCGGAGACGGTTCCCGCTTCACCATTGAGACGCTTGAGCCGGTCATAGGCCAATTTCGAGCCTTTCAACCCCACCTCGGCCACATTGATTTCAGCGAGCAGCAACGGCAGTTCCGCCGCATTGAGCACGCGCCCATAGGCCTGGGTTTCTGGCTGCAAGGGCAAGGCCGTTAGGACTTCAAAGCGCAGGCCCATTTGCTTCTGCCCCGCCTCTTCGATCTTCACCGAAACGGTGCCGTCCTTCTCATGTTCCGCGAGCTCCTTCGGATGCTCTTCTTCATGGGCGGCCTCAGTGGCAGGCGGTTCGGCATGGAAGCGCCACACGGCCGCGCCGCTCAATATCGCTCCGATGAGCAGACCGATGATAAATGTTTTCATGGCTTCAGCTTTGTCATCATCACCTGTTCAATTGTCAGCGCGGGCTGCACCGCATCCTCCAGCGCTGCCGCCGCCTGCTGTTCGAGCACCTGCGCTTCGAGCAGAGATACGCGCCCCGCCGCGCTTTGCACTTTCGCCGTGAGCAGTTCCAACCGATCACCGCCGCCGGCCTTGATGCTTTTGGTGGATTGCTCCTCCGCCGTGCGTTCCGATTCTAACAACTTGCCGGCTTCTCGAGCTTGATCCTGAGCCCCGCGCAGGCTGGCCTGTGCCACGCTGATATCGCCGCTGATGCGCGCCTGGACAGAAGTGAGCTTCGCCGCTGCCGCGCTGCGCCGGGCCATGGCTTCCGCGATGGCACCCTGATTGCGATGAAACACGGGCAAGTCCACGCCCAGGCCGGGGAGCTGCCACTTCTTGTCCCCCTGATCCCATTGGAAGCCATTGCTCAATTTGAGGTCGGGGTACTGGCGGGCGATCTCCAGTTTTAGCGCCGCCTCAGCTGCTGCGTAATCGGCCAGCGCGCCGAGCACTTCGGGATGGGTCTTGAGCGCGGACCGGCAAGCCGCGTTATCCGGCATGTTCACCACGGCAAGGTCAAAGGCTGGCTTCAAGCCGGTGACTGCTTTGGCCGGAAGTCCGAGCGCGGAGCCCAACGTGGCGCGCGCCTTGCCTGCATCGCGCCGCGCGGCGGAGACATCCAACGCCGCGCGGTTCAGCGCGAGTTGGTAAGTGGTCAGTTCCGTGTGCGGTGTCTCACCGGCTCCTACACGGTCCTTGAGCACCTTGACCAAATCTTCCTGGATGTGCCGCTGCTCCTCTAGCAGGGCTACGCGCGCATCCGCTGCTGCAAGGTCGATGACCGCCATGCGCACGCCGTTGCGCACTTTGTGGGCGGCGGAGGCGAGCTTGCAGCGCGCGGCGTTGGCTTCCGCCTGCGCCTTCAGCACGCGGATGGCGCGTTTGCCGGCGGTTTCAATCGGGATGTCCACCGACAGGCCCCAGATCCAAGGCGAAGGGCTAGCGGTGGTGAAATTGTACTCCGGTGCAAAGGTGGCCGAGGGATTCGGGCGCTGCCCGGCGGTCAGCACCGCCGCATCTGCCACCGCCACTTCCGCACGCGCTTCGGCCAGCGAAGGATGGAAATGGAAACCCGCCTGCGTCAGCTTTGGCAGCGTCCAGTTGCCCTGCGTTCCCGACCAGTCACGCAGTGAGCGCGACTCAAAATCCACCGCGCTCCGGCCTACATCTACCGGCACCGGCTTGTATGATACACAACCCGTCAGGAAACCCAGCGGCAGGAGCCCGACGGTCGCAAATAGACAGGCCCTTCTTAGTTGTTTGGTGCAGCCTGTGGGGCCTTGGCTAGCAGGCAGTTTAAACATGCGGTGGAAGGCAAATAGTGAGAGACGAGGATGGCGGTTGATGGAACGCTCGTATTACAGAGTTGTCATGTCGGAAAAATTGTCGCCGCACACGCCTTTTTAGAGCTACCACTGATACCGATGCGAGTGCTGATCGTTGAAGATGAACCCAAGATGGCGACCTTTATTGCCAAGGCGCTGGAAGAAGAAGGCTTCGCGCTGGGCCGGGTCACCACCGGAGACGAAGCGCTGGAGGCCTTGATGGAAGGCGCCTTTGATGTGGCCGTGATGGACATCATGCTGCCGGGGCCAGACGGCATCAGCGTGCTCAAACACTACCGGCAGAAGGGGGGCAAGACACCTATTCTGCTGGTCTCCGCGCGCGGCCACGTCTCAGAGCGTGTGGAGGGGCTCAATGCCGGAGCCGATGATTACCTGCCCAAGCCGTTCGTGTTGGCGGAACTTGTCGCCCGCGTCCGCGCCCTGGGTCGGCGTACCCCGGAAGCTGTGTCCCTGGTGCTGCGGGTGGCGGATCTTTCGATGGACACCATCACGCATGAAGTGCGGCGCGGCAGCGATGTCATCCGCCTTTCGCCGCGTGAGTTCCGCCTGCTGGAGTTCCTGATCAAGTCCGCCGGGCGCACTCGCGGGCGCATGGCGATCCTCGAAGCAGTGTGGGACTATCATTTCGATCCGGGCACCAATCTGGTGGACGTGTATATCCGGCGTCTGCGTGAAAAGATCGACAAACATTACGAACCCAAACTCGTCCAGACGGAGAAGGGCGTGGGCTATGCCGTGAGGAATCCACAGGCATGACTCTCCGCCGCCGGCTTTCGCTGTGGTACGGCACGATGCTGGTGGTTTGCGTGCTGATTGCGGTGCTCCCCACCTATGATGAGCTGATCCTGGATGCGCCGAATTACTCGGCTCATGAAGTGTCGATCGCGCACAAGCGTTTTCGCGATGTGCTGCACGACATGGTGCTGGTAGCCGTGCCGCCCGTGCTGGCGGGTATCATCGGCGGCTGGTTCCTCGTGCGCAAGGCGCTGCGGCCCCTGAACAAGGTGGTGGAGGTGGCCGAGAAGCTGGATGAACACCATCTCGACGTGCGCCTGCCCGATGAAAAGCGCGATGAGGAAATCGAGCGGCTGGCGCAGGTGTTCAATGCCATGGCGGAGCGGTTCGCGGGCTCCTTCCAAAGAGTGCGCGACTTCACCCTCAACGCCTCACATGAATTGAAGACGCCGCTGGCCATCCTGCGGGGCGAGATGGAGACGAATCTGCGCACCTGGCCGGGCCTTACGGAGGCCCAGAGCAATCAAATCGGGAGCCAGATTGAAGAGATTGACCGCTTGGCGAAGATCGTGGACGGCCTGACTTTCCTGGTCAAGGCGGATGCCGGTCAGCTTCAACTCGCGGCGGAGCCTGTGGCCCTTCATGATCTGGTGAGCGAACTGCTGGAAAATGCGGAGATCCTTGCGCAATCCCGGAAGATCGAGGTGACGATGGAGAGCTGCGAGACCGCCATGGTCAAGGGCGACCGGCATCGCCTGCGTCAGGTGCTGTTGAACTTGGCGGATAACGCCATCAAGTACAATCAGCATGGCGGCTGGGTGAAGATGGCGCTGAGCAAGACGCCGAATGAGGCGGTGGTGAGTGTGGAGAATTCTGGAGCCGGTCTCGCCGCCGAAGATCAGTGGAAGGTGTTTGAGCGCTTCTATCGCGGACCAAGCCACAGCCGCAATGTCGAAGGCAGCGGCCTGGGCCTGAGCATCTCACGCTGGATCACGCGTCAGCATGGCGGCAGCCTGGAGTTTCAGTCCCGGCCGGGACACACGATGGTCACCATGCGGCTGCCATTGCTGGGGTGAGGGGAACTCGGAGCCCGGCTGACAGGGCGAGTAAAACGCCCCTTTTCTCGCCTCCGCCTCCGCATTGGAGCCTGCGCCCGTATGTCCTAAAACTGGAAGTAAATGAAGTCGCTGCTCACCTTGCTCGACATCAGCAACAGCAGGAGAAACAGCACGATGCCGCCAAGTGTTTGCAGCATGAAGCCCTTCCAGGTGTCGCGCAGATCTTCCCAGCGCGACAGCAGGGGCTTCTCCAGTGCGGCGTGAAGCCACAGCGGGATGCTGTAGAGCACCATGAGCGCGGTGAAGAACCCGGCGATGTGCCAGTCATCCTTGGGTGCGGTAAAGGGATTCGCCGTCATCTGCCTAACCAGCTCGTGCAGGTTTTGTTCGCGGAACATCAGCCAGCCGATGTTCATGAGCACAAAGGTGACGCCCCAGCGGATGAGGCTGGGCAGAGCGCCCTTGTTTTTGGCGAAGCCCGGCGCACCGCGTTCGAACTGCCGCCAGATTACCAGCCACACGCCCCACCAGCCGCCCCACAGGATGAAGTTCCAGCTCGCCCCGTGCCACAGCCCGGAGAGCAGGAAGGTGATCATGAGATTGCGCACAATTTTGCCCTCGCTGCACCGCGATCCGCCCAGCGGGATGAAGACATAATCGCGGAACCATGAAGAAAGCGACATGTGCCAGCGACGCCAGAAATCCGCCGGGGACTGTGCCAGCCAGGGGTGGTTAAAGTTCTGCCGCAGGTCAAAGCCGAGCAGCTTCGCCGAAGCGCGCGCCATGTCCGTGTAGGCGGAAAAGTCAGCATAGATCTGAACGCAGAAACAGAGCACGCCCGCCCACACGAGAGGGAAGGAGCTGTCGCCCAGCGAGAAGGCCTTGTTGCAATACAGCGCCGCCGTATCGGCGATCACGCGCTTCTTCACCAAGCCCCAAAGGAAGAGGAACAAGGCATCACGCACCACTGTTGCATTGAACCGTCGTGGCCGCTCCACCTGGACCAGCAGGTGATCCGCGCGCTCGATGGGCCCGGCCACAAGCTGCGGGAAGAAGGCCACGTACACCGAGTAATCCAGCAGGTTGCGTCGTGCCCTGGTATCGCCGCGATACACATCCACGGCATAGGCGCAGCTTTGGAAGGTGTAGAAGGAAACACCCGCCGGTAAGAGCATCTTGAACAAAGGCACGCTGGCGTTCATGCCCATGGCCTGGAGGATCGCCACGAGGTTCTCAGTGAAGAAGCCGAAGTACTTGAAGGTGGCCAGCACCGTGAAGTTGCTTAGCAGAATGCAGCCCAGCCAGAAGCGCTTGCGAGCGGGCTCGTCCTCTATCTTGCGCGAGCAGACAAAGTCCACCAGCGTGGTGGCACCCAGCAGGATGCCATACCAGGGGTGCACATAGCCATAGAAGACGTAGCCCGCGATGAGCAGCACCACATTCTGCGCCCGATGCCGCATGGCCCAATAAATGGCCAGCACGCAGACCAGGAAGACAAGGTAATCGATGCTTTGAAAAATCATGGGAAGAGGCCTGCGGTGCGTTTCCAGAAAGAGGCGCGATACCAGTCCATGTGCTTCTCGCCTACATGGTCGCCATCCTGGTAGATGCTCGCTGGAATGCTCGCGTCGTAAGTCTCATCAAAGAACAGGCCGCCGTGCTCCTCGATCCACTTTTGAAGATGCCGTGCGTACTCGCGCAGTGCGGGTGATTCATCGGAAACCACGCCCTTGTTATCGGGCCGTCGCTTGATGCGGAAGAACAGCAGCTTCAGCCCGTGCTCCTTGGCCGTCTCCATCATGGCAGGCAGGAAGGATCGCTCCTCCGCCTCCTGGTAGTTGCCAATCAGGTCACTGTACCCATCAGGGGCGTAGCCATCGCCGGAGCCCGGCGCGGGCGTGTCGGCGCCGAGATCCGGGCGCAGATGCTCCAGGGCGAAGCGGCTGGAAAGCGTACTGCGCAGCGCCGTCTTCGGGGTGCCAACCGCCCCTATGTCCATGGCCAGATCGATGACCTGGCGCGGCAGCTTTTCATCCCAGTCCGGGAAATGGTAGAGGCCTCCCGGGCCGTTAAGCAGGCGGCCTAGCGAGCCCGCAGGGCCCTGCCGTTGCGGTGCCTTTCCCAGGATCGCATCCAGCACGGGTTCCTCGGGCCCGCGCAGGCTGTTAAGGTAGACGGCATAATCTCCCGCTGTGCGGAAGAAGGGCGAGGTGATGTCGTTGTCGCGGATGAAGAAGAACACGAGCTTGGGCTTCACTCCGCTGGCGGCCACAATATTCTTCAGCGACAAATACCAAGCGGCGCTGCTGGAGCCGTTTCTCACGATGAAGAAGAATTTTTTGCCCGTCAGCGCATTCATCTTTTCCGGCGTCTTGCCCAGCCGGGTGTAGAGCATGGAATTGCCGATGGCGATGTAATCGGGATTGGCAGCTTGCAGCTCGGCGATGGTCCTCGGCACATCCCGCACCTCCATCGCCACGGTCGAACGCTGGGCCGAGGCGGCAACAGGCTCTTTTTTGGGCTTCACCACGCGCGGCAGCACCGCCGGCACGGCAAAGCAGAGAGCTGCCCATATCAGCAGCCGCCCCACGCCACGATTTTCCCTCGGGGCGGCGGCTGCCATTCCGGAGGCGTGGGGAGAGGGAGACATGGGAGGGGCCGCAGGACGTGAGGCAGGGCGTTTTTCTATAACCGGTGAAGAAGCGCTGGCAAGATCAAGCTGAGAAGGTGCCAGCAGAGTGCCCTTTCATGGAAACACGGGGGCCATCCGCTTCCAGAAATACGCCTGATACCAGCCCATGCGTTCGGGCCGGATGTGGTCGCCGTCCAGGTAGTCACTGAGCTGGATAGCGGGATCGTAAGATTCATCAAAGAACACACCGCCGCGTTCCTCGATCCAGCGCTTCAGGTGCTGGGTGTAGCCACGCATTTCCGCCGGTTCATCATCGACGACCCCCTGCTCATTGGGCCGTCGCTTCACGCGGAAGAAAATCAGCTTGATGCCGTTCTTGTGCGCTACATTCATCATGGCGGGCAGGAGAGACTGGTCTTCGGCATCCGCACCGTAGTTGTCACTAAGGCCGTTGTAAGTCTCGAGCCGCTTGGAGTCTCCGGCATTCGCGACCGGCATGTCCGCCCCTACATCGCCGCGCAGGTGTTCAATGGCAAAACGCTCGGCAAGAACGGTGCGTTGGAGCAGCTTTGGCCTGCCTCCTCCGCCGATGTCCATGGCCACTTCTACCATGCGGTTGGGCACTTTCTCATCCCAGCCCTTAAAGGTGAAAAGCCCCGCCGGTCCGTTCAACCAGTCGGATATCGCATCCACCACTCCGAGTTTGCCGGTCTCGGCTCCCAGCACCTTGTCGAGGGCTGGCTCATGTTT
>JAQGPI010000327.1 GCA_028293175.1 Verrucomicrobiaceae bacterium
CGCCTACACGCCCAAGCCCAGCGGCGCGAGCAACGAAAAGGCAATGAAGAAGTAGGCGGAAGTCACCGGCGGCGGCAATACCGTTTCCGTTTACGACATCCAGCCGCAGGTGTGGACCTACTCCAAGGAAAACTATCGCGCCTTTGTCAGCATTCCCGGCCACAATTATTCCAATTTCAACCGCCCCAATTTCCGCGCCCTTTTGCTGCGCGGCATCGCCTGGGCAGGCAAGCGCGCTAATGTGGACGAGCTCTGCAAGCCCGCTGAACTCGGCGACAACCTGCGCTACGTGGAAGGTGGCCCCACAAGGCCTGAGAAGGCGGCGGAGAAGCTCGAAGTACATCCCGATTTTAACATCTCGCTTGTCGCAAGTGAACCCCTGGTCAACAAGGTGATGAATGTGGACTGGGATGAAAAAGGCCGATTGTGGGTGGTCGAAACACCCGAGTATCCCAATGGTCGCCGACTGCAAAACACCAATCCCTGGAAGGATGCCGGATCGCTTTATCCCGCCCCGGGCACCCTGGATGGCAGCGTGCAAAAAGACGCGCATCTGGAGCGCGATCCGCAGGACAAAATTTCCTGGCTGGAGGATACCAATGGCGACGGCGTCATGGACAAGAAGCACGTCTTCGCCGACAAGCTGGAACTCTGCACCAGCTTCTGCTTCTACAAGAGCGGCGTCATTGCCTGTTCCGCACCTGACATCTGGTTCCTGGAAGACACCACCGGCAAGGGCGTGTGCGACAAGCGCACCAAGCTCTACACCGGCCTCGGCACCGGCGACACCCATGCCGTAATCAACAACTTGCGATGGGGTCTCGATGGCTGGGTGTACGCTACGCACGGCTACAGTTCCGGGCACGTCACTTCGCCAAATGGTAGCAAGGATTTCGGCGTTGATGGCAGCGGCGTGGTCCGCTTCAAGCCGGATGGCTCCGCCTTTGAAATGTACTCCTCGCGCGGTGGCAACACTTGGGGCCTCGACATCACCTGGGATGGCCAGGTGTTCTGGACGCAGCCCACTAGCGGCACCGTTCTCTTCCATACCGTGCTGCCTGAGTACGTGCTGGCGAAAGGCAAGATCCCCGGCACCACCAGCTGGAAAGGCATGATCGAGCACCAGAAGTCCTACCCGCTGATGACCTGGAAGGAACAGGCCTATGTGCAGATTGATCAGGTGGGGCAGTTCACCGCCGCCGCCGGTTGCGCCATCTATGAAGGAGGCGCATGGCCGAAGAAATGGGACTACAGTTATTTCACCACGGAGCCGACGCTGAACATTGTGCATCACGAGTTCGTCGAGAAGGACGGCGTGAGCTATAAAGTGCACAAAGAGCCGGGCCGCGAGGAGACCGAATTCATCCGCAGCAAGGACCTGTGGTTCCGCCCCATCGAGAACCGCGTGGGCCCCGATGGCGCGCTCTACGTCGTGGATTTCTACAATCAAGCTGTGATCCACAATGATACACGCGGCCCCCTGCACGGGCCGGCAAATGCCGCCGTACGCCCCGACCGCGACCATTACTTCAGCCGCATCTGGAAGGTGCAGCACAAGCAGGCGAAGAAGCTCGATGTGCCGGTGCTGGATAAGGCGGACGCAAACCAGCTTTTGCAAGCTATCTCAAATCCCAGCGCGCACGTCCGCATGACTGCATCGCGGCTGCTTATCGACCTGCCGAACCCACTCCCCCGGCGCGGTCATCTTTGGTTAAGGGGAGAACAGGAAAAGGATGCGGCGATCATGGAGAAGAATTTCGGCTATAAATCTCTTCTCAGCCTTGCGCTCGATTCAACGAAACCTGCAGATTCACGTGGCGCAGCACTGCAAGTTATCGGAGCGCATGATAGCGCGCCGATGTTAGGCTGGACGGCATTGCTGGAGGACGGTAATCCTGTCATTCGCCGCCTCGCGGCGCTTGTCGCCGAAGGCTTCACGTACGGCCAGGGAGACGGCATCACGCTAAATTTCGTCACCAACACAAACCAAGGCCTAACTATGCGTGCTCTCCTGAGCGACAACGACGCGCAGGTTCGAGTCGCTGCTTTACGGGCGCTCGCAAGTTGTAACGTGCCATCAAATACGACGCACGAAATGGCGCGCCGCATCAGCGCCGACACCGCCGGTGCAATCGTCAAAGCGTGGCCAATGTTTGGCGACGACTTTGAAAAGTCCGCAGCCACTGCTGCCCTTTCGAGGTATGTCGGTGACGCTCTTCCTGCCATCCTCGACAGCGGAGACGCATCTCTCGCCAAGGTCGCTTCAATGCTTGCGCAAAGCATCAGTGAGAAAAATGATCCAGATACTATTGCTAAGTTAGTCAGTCTGCTCGCTGACAAGTCAGCAAAAGCCGACGCCTTGAAGATCGTCATCCTCCAAGGCATCGCCCAACAAGGCACCGAAGGCCCCGCGCTCACGCCTTCACTCATCGAGGCCTTGAAGAAGCTCCTCGCCCAGCCCGCGCTCGCAGCGGCCACCCTGCCCCTCGTTTCCAAGTGGGACAAAGCCGGAGCGCTCGCCGACGTTATGAAGGCGCAGATCGCCAGCCTCAGCACCACGCTTGCTGACAAAGCCGCACCCCAGCCCGCCCGCATCGAAGCCGCCCGGGCCCTAGTCGGCACAGGCAATACTGAAGCCCGAGCCAAAGTGGCTTCGACTTTGGTCGAATCAGGTGTTCCCGAGGCTTTGCAGCGCGAGATCATCACTTCATTGGGCGACAGCGGCAGTGTTGGGGAACTTGTCACCGCCATGGGGCAACTGAAGCCAAACCTGCAGTCGCTTGCCTTCGATGCCATATTGAAGCGCCCTGAATCCTCGCTCGCCCTGCTCGATTCCATCGCCGCAGGCAAGCTCGACCCCAAGACGCTGGGCCCGGCCAATCTCGCCCGCCTGCGGACTCATCCTAACAAGCAGGTGGCACGCAAGGCCAACGACCTCTTGAAGAGCGCAGATGCCGGGAAGAACAAGCTTCTTGCCACCCTGATCCCGGAAGTGGAAAAGCCCGGCGATGCGACCAAGGGTCATCTTATATTCACCGCCGCCTGCTCCATCTGCCATCAGATCGGCACGGAAGGCAAGCTGGTGGGCCCGCCGCTCACCGGCATGGGCGTCCACGGCCCGGGCGAATTGATCGTCAGCATCATTGATCCGAACCGCGAGGTGGACCCCAGCTTCTGGGCCTGGAACATCACCAAGAAAAACGGTGAAGCGATGGCCGGTGTGATCGTGAGCGAAAACTCCGCGACCCTCACCCTGCGCAATCAAACCGGCGATGTCGAAATCAAGAAGGACGACATCAAGACCCGTGAAAACACTCGTCGCAGCCTGATGCCGGAAGGTCTGGAAGCCTTGGGCGCGGAGAACCTGCGCGATGTGCTCGCCTTCATATGCGGCGGCGCGGACAACAAGTTCCGCGTGCTGGATTTGCGGAGCGCCTATGATGCCGACAGCCGCGTGGGCATCTTCGCCAGGGAAGACTCCAAGGACGAAAGCGTGACCTTGAACAAGTTCGGCAACGTGACGGTGGAGGGCGTGCCCTTCTTCATCATGGATCCTGAGAAATCCGCAACGGGAGCCAATCTGATTGCCCTCAAGGGCGGTCACAGAGGAGCCGTGGCCCAAAGCTTCCCCACCGCGGTGGAGATCCCCACCAGCGCCACCGCCGCCAGCCTGCACTTCCTCGGCGGGGTCGCCGGTTGGGGCTGGCCCTTCGGCGGTGACGTCATCGGCCTGCCGGCCATGACCGTGAACGTGGAATACGCCGATGGTGACAAGGAAAGCATCCTCTTGAAAAACGGCGAGCACTTCGCCGATTACAACGGCAAGGCCGAGGTGCCGCTGAGCGACAATGCCGGCGAGTTCACCCGTCGCGGCCAGCTTCGTTACTTCGCCCTCAATTTGAAGAAGAAGGCCCAGCTCAAAAAGGTGGTGCTGGAAACCAGCGGCAACATCGTCACGCCCTGCACCGTGGCCATGACCGCCGGTACCGAGCCCGCGAAACTAAACGGCACGGGCGAGCGCAAGGCTAACAAGCCCCAGCGTAACACGAAAGCCGACGCCGGCAAGTCCGCCGATGTTACCGCCACGCCCAAGGAAGGCGGCAAGGGCGATGGCCCGCTCATGCCTGCCGCTCCGGTTCAATGGCAGCCTAACAAGTTGAAGGTGCTTATTATCGGCGGCGGCAGTTCGCACAACTTCGCCAAATTCTTCGGCGGCACCGATGTGGACACACTCAAGGCCGCTGGCTTCAGCGTCAACTATACCGAGGACCGCGATCAGGCCGCCACCGAGCTCACTAATGCCGATGTGGCCGTGATCAGCGTGAACCGCCAGTTCTTTGACACGCCCGCCTATCGCAAGGCGCTATTCGACCGCGTTGCCTCAGGAAAGGGCCTCATCATGCTGCATCCAGGCACTTGGTACGGCTACAGCAAGTGGCCGGAACTCAATGCGCAGATCATCGGCGGCGGTGCAAAAGGTCACGACAAGCTCGGCCCCTTCAGCGTGCATGTGCTGGCCCAGGATCATCCGGTCATGAAGGAGGTGCCGCCCGCCTTTGATGTGATTGACGAGCTGTATCACGTGAACGGTGGCGAGCCTGTGCCCGCAGGCACGGCAGCCATCGAAATCCTCGCCGAAACCACCCCCAGCCAGAAATACGGTAGGCCCCATCCCAGTGTGTGGATCACTAAAAACGACAAGGCCCGCATCGTGGGCATTGCCCTCGGACATGATGAAAAGGTGCACGATCTACCAGCCTTCCGCTCCATTCTCACGAACGCCGTGAAGTGGGTGGGCGGGAAGTAGGCACGGACCACATTCGTCATTTTCAAGGAAGGGCAATCCCGTGCCCTTCGCCGCGCGTTCAGGAGTAGAGACTCTTCACCTCTGAAGACATTCTCGCTTAACACTCACATTCCCTACTCTTATGGAACACAGACAACTCGGCAATTCCGGCCTCATGGTGCCCGTCCTCAGCCTCGGCACCGGCACCTTCGGCGGCGGCAATGAATTCTTCAAGGCCTGGGGCGAGACCGGCGTGAAGGAAGCCACGCACCTCGTGGACATCGCGCTCGAAGCTGGCGTGAATCTCTTCGACAGCGCCGACATCTATTCCGATGGACTCGCGGAAGAGGTACAGGGCAAGGCCATCGCGGGCCGCCGCGACCAAGTGCTAATCTCCACCAAGGCCACCTTCCGCGCGGGCAAGGGAGCCAACGATGTCGGCTCCTCGCGCCAGCACTTGACCAAGTCCGTCGAGGCAGCCCTCAAGCGCCTGGGCACGGATTACATCGACCTCTTTCAATTGCATGGCTTCGATGCGAAAACGCCGATTGAAGAAACCCTGGCCACGCTGGATGACCTCGTGCGCGCGGGCAAGATCCGCTACATCGGCTGCTCGAATTTCTCCGGCTGGCATCTCATGAAATCACTGGCGATTTCCGAGAAGTACGGCCTCGCCCGTCATGTGGCGCACCAGGCTTATTATTCGCTCATTGGCCGCGAATACGAATGGGAACTGATGCCCCTGGCACTCGATCAGAAAGTGGGAGCCATCATCTGGAGCCCGCTGGGCTGGGGACGTCTCACTGGCAAGCTGGGACGTGGCAAGCCCTTGCCCAAGACCAGCCGCTTGCACGAGACCGCCGACAAAGGGCCGCAGGTGGAGGACGAGTATCTCTACCGCGTCGTCGATGCGCTGGAAGAGGTGGCCCAGGAAACCGGTAAGCTGGTGCCACAGGTCGCGCTCAACTGGCTGCTACAACGGCCTACCGTTTCCAGCATTATCATAGGAGCGCGCAATGAAGAGCAGTTCCGCCAGAACCTTGGGGCCGTGGGGTGGGATTTGACAGCCGAGCAGGTCGCCAAACTCGATGCCGCGAGCGCCCAGCCGCTCAACTATCCGTACTGGCATCAACGGGGGTTCGTGGAGCGCAACCCGGCGCCGGTGTAGTTGCTAGGCGGTCCAGGTTTGCTATTGAAGTGTGGCGGCGCGCCCGTCACACTTCACGTGCTCGTCGCGCCATGAATCTCCGCATCCTTCTTGTTCTCGTTTCCTGTGCCCTTAGTGTCACCACCGGCCTCGTGCTTTCCCGTGGTGGCAGCGGTCCCGCCGCCAGTGGCCGTTCCCGTCCGCTGATCGGACTTTCGATGGACACGCTGAAGGAGGAGCGCTGGCTCACCGACCGGGATCTTTTCATCAAGCGCGCCGCTGAACTTGGTGCCGACGTGCAGGTGCAGGCCGCCAATGGCGATGATACCCGCCAGATCACCGATGTGCAGACGCTCATCACCAGCAAGGTGGATACCCTGGTCATCATCCCCCACAACGGCGAGGCGATGGCCAAGGCCGTTACCATGGCCCATGAGGCGGGCATACCCGTGCTTTCCTATGACCGCCTGATCACGGGCTGCGACCTCGATTTGTACATGACCTTTGACAATGTGAAGGTGGGAGAGATGCAAGCCAAATTCATTGCCGATAAGGTGCCGGCCACCGGCAAGCTGCGGCTTGTGCGCATCTACGGTGCCCGCACGGACAACAACGCCAAGCTGTTCAAGCAGGGCCAGGACAATGTCCTACAGCCTCTCATCACTGCCGGTAAAGTGGAGGTGCTGCATGAGGACTGGGCCGATGACTGGAAGCCTGAAAACGCCAAGAAGATCACCAATGCCGCTATCACGAAGTCCGGCCCCAATTTCGATGCCATACTAGCCAGCAATGACGGCACCGCAGGCGGCGCAGTGCAAGCGCTCACGGAAGAAGGCCTTGCCGGGAAGGTGCTCGTCACCGGTCAGGATGCAGACCTCGCAGGCTGCCAGCGTATCGTCAACGGCACACAGGCAATGACCGTTTATAAACCAGTGAAAAACCTTGCCAACAGCGCCGCCGAGGTGGCCGTAAAAATGGCTACTCACCGTCCCCTCATTGCGAAGTCTGCCATCAACAATGGCAAGACCGACGTACCCAGCATCCTGCTCGACATCATCGCCGTGACCAAGGACAACATGCGCGAAACCGTAGTGAAAGACGGCTTCCGCGCCGAGGCGGATGTGTATCAAGGAAGCAAATAGCCTTTTTCACCATGCTCCTCGCCGCCCGCCAGATCACCAAACGCTTCCCCGGGGTCGTTGCCCTCAACGGGGTGAGCTTTGATCTGCGGGAGGGCGAGATCCACGCGCTCTGCGGCGAAAACGGCGCGGGCAAGAGCACGCTCATCAAGCTGCTCTCCGGCATCCATCCCCACGGCTCTTATGAAGGCAGCTTCGAGGTCTTAGGACAGGAAGCGCATTTTGCTTCTATCGCCGATGCTGGTAATGTAGGGCTGGCGGTGATTTATCAGGAGCTGGCCCTGGTCGAAGACATGACCGTGGCGGAAAATATCTTCCTGGGTCGTGAACCGCGCCGCTGGGGTGGATTCATCGACTGGCCACGCATGTTCCGCGAGGCCAAGGCGCTGCTTGACCGGTTTAAGGTCACGCTAGATCCGGCTGCTGAGGTGCGCTCCCTGGGCGTGGGCCAGAAGCAGCTCGTCGAAATCGTCAAAGCCCTGGCCAAGGATTCGCGCCTCCTCATTCTCGATGAGCCCACCGCCGCCCTGGCGGAACACGAGGTGCTCATCCTTCTCGATATCTTGCGCGATTTGCGCCAGCGCGGCATCGGCTGCATCTACATTTCCCACAAGCTGGACGAAGTTTTCGCCATCGCGGACCGAATCACCGTCATCCGCGACGGGGCCTCGGTTTTCACCAGCGATACCTCCAAAACCAGCAAGGCCGAGGTGATTAAGCACATGGTGGGCCGCGAGATCGGCGATCTTTTCCCCCGGCGCTCCGGTCATCCTGGCAAGTTGATGCTAGAGGTAGAGCACCTCAGTGTGGAGGGTGTTCTGCATGACATCAGCCTGCAACTGCGGGCGGGCGAGGTGCTAGGCATTGGCGGCCTTATGGGCGCGGGCCGTACCGAACTGCTCATGCATCTGTTCGGCGCGCTCGGCAAACGCACCGGCGGCGAAGTGCGCCTGGACGGCCAGCCTTTGACCGCTCGCAAGCCGGAGGACGTCATCCGCCACGGTTTGGTGCTCGTGAGCGAGGACCGCCGCCGTTACGGCTTGGTACTGGAGCACGAGGTGGGATTCAATTTATCGCTCTCGTCTCTGGCGCAGTTCACCCGCGCAGGGTTCATCAATCACTCGCGCGAGTCCATCACCAACCGCCAATATTTTGACTCCCTCCGCATTAAAGCCACCGGCCTGGACGCCATTGCGGGAAGGCTCTCTGGCGGTAACCAGCAGAAAATCGTACTGGGCAAGGCGCTCATGACCGGCCCCAAGGTAATCATGCTCGATGAACCCACCCGAGGCATCGACGTAGGGGCCAAAATCGAAATTTACGAGCTTATCAACCGCCTCACAGCCGAAGGCAAGGCTGTGCTGCTGGTTTCCAGCGAGCTGCCAGAACTCATGGGCATGAGCGACCGCATTCTGATGCTGCACGAGGGCAGCATCGGGGGCGAATTCACCCGCGGAGAAGCTACCCA
>JAQGPI010000647.1 GCA_028293175.1 Verrucomicrobiaceae bacterium
GCACCAATGTGGGCTTCAATTATCAGCAGATCGTTCTCAATGGTGATCCGCGCAACAATGCCTATGCCACCGTGGATTTCACCACCGCCAATGCCATCTATCTGAATGATGTGGTGGTGAGGGATGACGCCACCATCACGGGCGCAGCCGGACAGCCGCGCATTCAGAGCGTCACCGTCAACAAGCGTGAAGGCGGTTCAACCTTGACCACGCTGAGCAATGATCCCATCACGCTCAATATCGGCATCGGCTTAAACGTCCAGGATACGACTACATTATTGGGCGATGTGAACTGGAACAACACCTCCGGCAGCACCCAGGTGTTGCTTACCGGCAAGGTCACCGGCGCAGGTGCCTTCAACAAGTATGGTTCCGGCCAGACATTGCTGCTGAACAATGACAATGATTATACCGGCGGCACGGTGATCTATGGCACCGGCAGCAGCGCCGTCCTTCGCTCCCAGGCCGGTACGGATTCGGCCACCCCCTTCGGCACCGGTGCCATCACCGTGCAGCCAGGCGGCATCCTTGGCATGAGCAATCCCAAGAACACGCTCACCAATTCCGTCACCATCAACAGCGATCTCAACGGCCTCGCCACCATCTCGCTGGTGTACAGCGGCAATGCAGGGCTGCCGCAGGGAACCTACAGCTTCAACAATGGCACGCTTGGCGGACCTTTCAGCACGGTGCTGGCGATTGATGGCGTTGGCTTCTCCAGCAACATCAACCAGAACACTTATGCCGGCGGCACGTCCTTCCTCGGTTCCACCGTTGGCGGCAACTACACCGGCACGCTCACGCCGAGCACGGTCAATACGCTGGTGCCGGATATCAATGGCGGCCTTCCCTTCAACAGCGGCAGGGGCGTCTATCGCCTCGGCGGGGGCACAGGCAGCCTGAACCTCATGGGCGCGCCCAACCAGTTCACAGGCAACAATGACATCATGGTGGGTGCCATCAACAATGTTACTCAGGCGGCCAGCACTGCCATGATCAACGGCAGCGGCAACGTCTTCATTTACAACTCAAATGACCTCAGCGGGAATGTTTACCTGAACACCGGCGGCAATTTCGCCATGGGCAAAGATGACGCGCTGCCCAACGCAACGATCGTCTTCAACGGCGGCGGCCTTCTGTCAGATCTCAACAGTGGCCTGCCCTTCCTAACACCTGTACGCACTATTTCGAACCCCATTGCCTTTGCTGGCGATGCTCAGTTCACTGGCGCAACTAACCTGAACATCACATCGGACTTCGGTCTGGCGGACAATCAGACCGGCGTCACCCGCACGTTCTTCGTGCAGAACCAGTTCGTCAACGGCAACCCGATCACCAGCGTGCTCACGCTCTCCGGCGATATTTCCGATGGCGTGAACGGCTCGCTCAACAGCATCACCAAGACCGGCAACGGCCCGCTGGTGTTCACCGGCAACAACACTTACTCCGGTTACACCAATCTCAACGGCGGCACCGTTGTCGTCACTGCGGAAAACAGCATTTCGCCCAATTCACAGATCACCTTCAATGGCGGTGCACTGGGCATCTGGAGCAATTCGTTTGCCACCAACCGTGACTATGTCTTTGCTGGCGGCGGCATCTTTGACGTGGGCGCCGGCCAAATCTTTACCCAGAATCTGTCGAGCAATTTCAGCGGCGGCGGCATGATCCAGAAGTCCGGCCTTGGCACGCTGATCTTGAAGGGAATCAATTCCAACAACGGTAGCAATGCCTGGCAGCTCAATGCTGGCGTTCTCCAGGTGAGCGCCAACGTGAACCTGGGCGATCCCGTGCAGAACGGCCAGATCGTAGCAAATGGCGGTGTACTGCGTGTGGACGGCACCTTTTCCTCAGCCCGCAATATCCTGCCCAACACCAATGCCACCACCGCCATTGGCATTGATGTCACCGAAGGCAACACCTTCACTTCCTCAGGCGTCCTCAACAACAATGGCACCGGCACATTCACAGTCATCAAGACCGGCCCCGGAACGTTTGTGAACGACAACGCCACCAACAGCGAAAAGGTGCTGATCGTGAACAACGGCACTTTCCAGAGCGCGAGCAACCAGCCCTTCGCGGTAGCCTCCACGGTAGCGCTGAATGGCGGTTCGCTTTATCTCAAGAAGACGACGGCGGGCAACCAGTCGGTGGCCAATACGACCGGCACCATGACCTTCGGCGGTGGCGGCCATTTGGTACTCGAAGGCATTGCAAGCAACTCCAGTGAAATCAAGCCGCTAAACCTGTTGCGCGTGGGCACCGGCACACTGGTCATCAGCAACATCACCAATGCTTTGGGCCAAGCCGGCAACGGCGGCGTGCGAGTGCTGCCGCAGACCGATATCCTCGGTATCGGCATTGGTCTGGCGACCGCCAACCGCAACGGCATCCTTGCTCCAAGCATTCTGACGTCTAATGCGGCAGGCACCGCCCAGTTCGCTTCCTACGGCACTGCGACCACCGGCATTGTGCCTTACGCTGGTGCCACTGTTCCGTCACTCGCTGGCAATCAGCCCACGGCCATTGGCGACATCACCACCCCGCAGAACCTAACAGGCAATAACAGCATCTACGCCTTCCGCACGAACAGCGACATCAACGGCGGCACACTGGTCATTCCCAGCTTCAACACCCTGAACGAGGGCGGCATCATCGTGAATGCGAATGCGAGCATCAGCAGCAACCTGGTGTTTGATCCCAGTTCCACGGCCACCATCGCGCTGGCCAATGGCACCACCACCGCCAGCTCCGCCACGGTCACCGTCACCAGCACCGCGGGCCTGCTGCCTGGCATGCCGGTCTTTGGTCCCAATATTCCTGCGGGAGCCTATGTGGTTTCCGTCACGAATGGCACCACCTTTGTGCTCAACCTCAACGCCACCGCTGCGGGCACCTCCCAAGCGTTGACGGCTAATCAAGCTGGTAACTTCTCCGGTGAAGGCCTGCTGCATGTGGCACCCGGAGCAACGGCCACCTTGAGGGGAGATATCATGGCCAATAGCTTCACCAAGAGCGGCGCTGGAACCGTGGTCTTTGGCGGGTCCAACAACAGCATTCTCGGAGCCCTCACGATTCAAGAAGGCACCATGCAAGTGGCCCCTGGCGCGCGCTTCGCACGGCTGGCCACTGACCTCGTGCTCAACAATCAGGGCGTGCTCGATCTCAATGGCAACAACGTGCGTTTCAGTTCGCTGAGCAATTCCAATGGTCTTAGCGGCGGCCTTGTCACCAACAACGGCTCCCAGGATGCAACATTCACCGTTACCGCCACCGCCTTGCAGTCATCCGGGCCGCCCGACCGCGTGGGCACGGTAGGTCAGAACAATCAGACCATCACCGGCCTTTCCTCCACCGCTGATCTCGTCGTTGGCATGCCGGTCACCGGCCCCAACGTCGCGGCGGGCGCGGTGATCCGTTCCATTGATTCGGCCACGCAGATCAGCATCTCGGCCCCGGGCAACAACGCCAATGTGGCGGCCAGCGCACAGACCATCACCTTCGGCTCCTTGTTCTCCGGCCAGATCACGGATGGCACTCATGCCATCAGTCTCGTCAAGAACGGCGCGGGAACTCTGGCCCTGGGGGCCGGTAGCGCGATGTACCCGGATGCTGGCAACAATACCTTCACCGGTGGCACAGTGGTCAATCAAGGCACCCTGCTGGTGGAAAATCCCTTCGCCTTGGGCGGCTACAACAACACCACTCCTGGTGATGTAAGCCTCGTCAGCGGCACGCTCGACCTGCGCAGCAATGGCGGCGGTGTGAAAGACGTGATCACCCTGGGCAACCAGAACACCAATGGCGTGAACGTGAACATCTACGGCCCCGCCACGATCAATGTGGACCGCCTTAACAGCACCACCAACACCGGCAACGTCTGGCAGATCAACAACCTCAATCTCACCGAGAATGTGCTGACGGTGACCGGTGCCAATAACTACGGCCTGCGCGTGGCTGGTACGACCACCATTGCAGGCGGCTTTGCCAGCATTAACAGCGGCAGCGATCAGGCCAATGGCAATATCGAGTTCGCCGGTCTCATCACCGGCGCTGGTGCTTTCAACAAGCTGGGCACGGCTATTCAGCGCGTCGCCACCATCTCCGGCTCCGCGAACAATTACACCGGCGGCACCAACGTCATCAGCGGCGGCCTACAGGTCACGGCCACTACCGGCACCCCACTAGGTAGCGGGCGTGTGAATGTCATGCCGGGCGCTATGCTGCGGCTTGCCGGCCTCGATCCCTTCTGGGCTCCTGGCACCATTGGCGGCGCTCCGCTAGTCGTCCACGGATCATATAATTCCATCGGTATCGTGTCCCTGGACAATGAATTCG
>JAQGPI010000127.1 GCA_028293175.1 Verrucomicrobiaceae bacterium
TTCATGGTGCCGAGCCCATAGCTCACCCAGGCTCCAACTGCCGGATCGCCTCCAAAGCGATTGCCGCAGTTCACCTGATACATGGCTGTGGGATGATTCACGCTATCCACCTGCGCTCCGCGGTAGAAGCATAACTCATCGGCCACGCCCGCAAGGTGCTGCCAGGGCTCGCTCATCCATGCACCGCTCTGGCCATGCTGCCGGAAGGCAAAGGGGCTGCGCACGTAGTAGCGTTTGCCGCTCTCCATCGCAGACTTCATCTTGCCCTCGCGCACAAATTCCTTCAGGTGCAGCTTGGAAAGCGTGGGCTTGGGATCAAAGGTATCAATGTGTGATGGACCGCCTTCCATCATGAGGAAGATACAGCGTTTTGCCTTCGCTTTCAGATGCCCTGGCTTGGGTTCCAAGGGGCTGGCCTCGGCAGCTATCAATGAAGTGAAAGCCACAGTGCCAAGACTGGCACCAAGCCCATACATGAAATCGCGACGGGCAGGGGATTGAAGGCGTGAGGCGGGCGCGTTCATGACTCAATACACGTAGCAGAATTCGTTGGAATTGAAGAGTACCAAGCACACATCCGCTAGCGCTCGCGTGCGTGCATCCACATCCGAGGGTTGCAGATCAGGAATGAAATCGTGAGAGGCATTCAGTGTTTCGTTAAAGCGGAACTTTTCGCCGGTGTTTTCTTCCACCGCTTCACGAACGACCGAGGCAGGGGCTTTCGTCTTGGCAAAGGTGAGCGATTCGTGCCGTTTGGTCATGGTCTGCCAGTGGCTTTGCAGCGCAGCAAGTTCGTCTGCCTCGGGCTGGCGACCCATGGCGAGGGTGAAAGCTTGCTTGAGGGCATTGCCCGACGATTGCTGTATTGCCCGATGTGCCAGGGCCAGAGCCCGGTCATAGCTGGCCTTGCCATTGAACAGACTGAAGACCTGTGGCGTGACAGTAGAGACATCGCGGCGCTCGCAGGAGAAGTCCGGAGCAGGTTCGTTGAACACTTCCATGAAGGGATCGCGCAGCCCGCGAATTTTCAGTGCATAGATGCTGCGGCGATGGCGCTGCTCCGGCTTCGGGGAGGGCTCCCAAGCGGCGGCGAAGGTGCCCATCACCTGGCGTGGTTGCATGGCGGCTTCGAGATTGATCTCAGGCCTTGCGGGAATGCCGCCAATGCGTGGATTCAATTCGCCAGACGCAGCGAGCATGCTGTCGCGCAATTCCTCTGAGGTAAGGCGGCGGGGCTTGAAGATGGCATGGAGGGATTCGAGCTCCTCGCGTGAAGAGGCCGTACCAGGTGCTGCCTGCTCAGCGCTCCTCAAGTAAGCTTCGGAGGACATAATGATACGATGTATTGCCTTCAAGGACCAGCCGTTGTCCATGAACTGTGCCGCCAGCGAGTCGAGCAATTCCGGGTGCGTGGGCTTCTTGCCGGTGCTGCCAAAGTTATTGGGATTGCCGGCGATGGGCTGGCCAAAATGCCAGAGCCACACGCGGTTCATCATCACGCGGGCCGTAAGGGGATTGTCCTTGGAGGCGATCCAATGGGACAAGGCGAGACGCCTCCCTGCAATGCCATTGGGAATGGGCATGGCCAGGGGTGTGAAGGCCGAGAGCACGCTGAGGGTGGAGGGCTCGACTTTCTGCGTCGGGCTGAAGGGATCGCCGCCCGCCAGGATGGCCTCCTGTTCTAGTTCCCCTTTGTTCAAAGGGTCGGGCGGCATGCGGCGTGGGGCGGTGACGGACTTCACATCGGGTGTGCGGCCGATGTAGAGGCTGAAGGCAATGGGCTGGTAGCGATCAAGCTCCCAATTTAAACGCTCCAAGCCTTTGCGGGCGATGCGATCCATGCCGTAGTCTTCCGTGGTGAAACCGAGTTGCTTGGGCGGATACTCGTCCTCGGGCACTCCTTGACTGGCGAGGATGGCGCGGGCTCCATCATAGATACTGTCGCGCTTGGCACCCTTCACTTTCGTCTTGCCCTTGCCGGGGATTGGTGGCGCATCAGCGGATTGGGCCAGTGCCTTCTTCCATGCAGTTTTGCCGATGTCCTTTTGATCGAACCATCCGTCAGCCGCTTTGATAAGCTTGGCATCGATGGCCTTGAGGGTATTTGTGAAATCGGCTTTGCGTTGCTCGATGTAAGTCTTTTCCTCAAAGCCCGTGATGTTCTCCGCAGGCAGGAATGAGGCCGGTCGCTCGACCAGTTGAGTCGTGGCAAAACAAGCCTGCATCGAATAGTAATCACGCGTGGGAATGGGATCAAACTTGTGATCGTGGCAGCGAGCGCATTGCAGGGAGTGGGCAAGGAAAACTTCACCGACGCTGTTGGTTACATCATCGAGGAAACGCTGACGCGCGATCTTGGGTACCTCCATACTCGTGAGCTCCCAGGGCCCCATGCGCAGGAAGCCGCAGGCAACGAGCAGTTCCGGATTGTGGTCGTCGATCTCGTCGCCCGCTATCTGCTCGGTGATGAACTGGCTGTATGGCTTGTCGTTGTTAAAACTGCGGATAACATAGTCACGGTAGCGCCAGGCATTGCCGCGCTCATAGTCATTGGCAAAGCCGCTGCTGTCCGCGTAGCGCACCACATCGAGCCAGTGTCGGCCCCATTGTTCGCCGTAGTGCGGACTTTCCAGCAAGCGGTCGATGAGATCGCGGATGGCGGTTTGTGAATTATGGCTGGCCTCGGCTTCGAAGGCGTTGATTTCTTCCGGTGTGGGGGGAAGGCCGGTCAGATCATAAGTGATGCGACGGATGAGCGTGCGTGCATCGGCGCGCGGCGCTGGTTTAACGTCCTTCGGAAGATGTGAAGCGATCAACTCATCAATGGACTTGGACGATGCCTTGACGGGTTGGTAGGCCCAAAGGTTCTCGGGCTTGTAGCGGCGGTTCGTCCAGTCATCGCCCAGGCCGCCGCTGGTTTTCACGGTGATCCCATCAGGAGCAGACCACTTATCCGCGAGTGCCTTGGTTTTGGCTTCGTCTGGCCACGGGGCGCCAGCGTTGATCCAGGTCTTGATGTCTGCTACCTGCTCACTGGAAAGCTTGTCATTCTGCTTTGGAGGCATGGGCTTCCAGTCTTCCTCGTGCGCACGAGTGACCGCGAGGTAGAGCGGGCTGGCATCGGCATTGCCACTGATGATGGAAGGCTTCTCGCTTTCGCCGCCTTTGATGGCGGTGTCGCGGGTCCGCATGTCGTACCCAGCCTTGATTTTCTGCGGGTCTTTGCCGTGGCAGGCCAAACATTTGTCGTTGAAAAGCGGCAGGATCTTGGTGGCAAACAACACCTCTCCATCGGGCGCGGGAGCAGCCTGCGTGATGGCGCTCAGAAAAGTGATGAGGACCGCGAATTTCATGCGGGAAACTGGAGGTACGATTACTCTCTCGCCGCAGCCTTCTTTTTGCCGCCCTTGCCTTTTCCTAGCCGGGGAGCTTCGGGATCGGTGAACGGAGGCTTTTCGAAGGTCAGGGCGTCGCCGGTGACGCGAGGGTCGCCGGCTTCGGTGAGGATGTCCATGAGCTGCTTGGAGAGCTTGGCCTTAGCATCGGCATAGGCGGGATCGGCGGCGATATTGTGCACCTGATCGGGATCCCTTCGCATGTCGAACAGTTCGAACTCGGGCCGTTTGGCAAAGGCGTAATCATAGTAGTAGCGCCACTTTGGATCGTTGCGGTGCTCCACCAGCCATGCCTTGATTTCGCCCGCATCCATGTCGGGGAATGCGCAGAAGGTGCTGTTGGCCAGCTCCTCATGGCTGGGGGCGCTGGTATCGGTCACTTGCCACGGCGCACCCATGGGCCAGCGGTCGGCCTTGAAGTTATGCACCAGCAGGTAGTCGGCGGTGCGCAGTGCGCGCTGAGGATAGGTGAGATTGCCCTCGCGTGCGCCAGCCACATGACGTTCGCGACCGCTGATAACCCAGGTGCGTTCGGGATCGACCTGACCCGATTTGTCGGACTTGAGGATGGGCAGGATGCTGCGGCTGTTAAGGCCTTTGGGCAGGGGCACGCCTGCGGCTTCAAGGAAGGTGGGGCAGAGGTCCGGCAGCGAGACGAAATCATCCACCACGCGTCCGCCCTTGCCGCCGGGATACCAGGCGGCAAGCGTCACGCCCACACCGAAGTCATACAGGTTGCACTTGCCGCCGGGGAAGCCGCCCGCGCCATGATCGCCGCTGATTACGATGAGCGTGTTGTTGAGCTCGCCGATGTCTTCGAGCTTCTTGATGATGATGCCCACAGCCTGATCCCAGGCCTGCGCTTCGCCCAGCATGTCGGCAAAGTCCTCGCGTACTTCCGGCACGTCAGGAAGGAACTTGGGCAATCGGCCCTGAAGCGAGTCAGGCTCAATGTTCCAGAGCGCCTTGCCTGATCCCTTCTCCCATAAGCGATGGGTGTTGGTGGCTCCGAACCAGTAGCAGAACGGCTTGTCCTTTTCCTTCGACCATGAGTCGAGGAAGTCATCGAAGTTGACGCGCACATCGTTGAACAGTTCATCCTTGGCTGCATCGACCGCGATGCCATTCTTCACCAGCTTGGTGACTTCTTCAGAGAAGTTGCTGAAGCGGTTGCCGGTCTCGTCATGCGCGTATTGCTGGCCGCCGATGGGCGCATCAGCAGGCATCCCCGGGCTCCATACTTTCCAGGTCTTGCCAATGTGATAGCCCGCATCGCGCAGCAGCAGCGGCCAGGAGGGGATGGAGGCGTCCCACTTGGCACCCTGGAGAATCGCGCCCAGACCAGTGTTGAAGAAGTAACGGCCGCTGTTCAATGAACTGCGGCAGGGCGTGCATGAGGGGGCGTTGACGAAAGCATTGCGAAACAGAACGCCGTTCTTAGCAATGCGGTCCACGTTCGGCGTTTTCACCACCTCATTCGCCGTGGGCCGGCCATCGAGCCCGGCATAGGCGCTCGCGTAACGGCCCCAGTCATCCGCAAAAAAGAACAGGATATTGAGCCTCTTCTTGTCGGCGGCGTGCGCGGTGCAGGCAGCGAAGACGAGGGCAAGACAGAGCAGGTGTTTCATGCGGTGGGGGGTGAACGTGGCGGAAGGCATGATCTTGCTCTGGAGAGCAGGGGATCACTCCATTCCCAGAGCTTTCGCGAGGAAGGCCCATTCATCCGCCGTGGTTTCCATCATCTTGTTGAGCGCGGTACCAGCACCGTGACCGGCGCTGGTTTCAATACGAATCAGCACGGGTGGGCCGTCCTTGGCCTGACACTCCTGGAGCGTCGCAGCGAATTTGAAGCTGTGTGCAGGCACCACGCGGTCATCGTGATCAGAGGTGGCAATGAGTGTAGCGGGGTACCTGGTGCCGGGCTTGAGATTGTGCAGGGGGGAGTAGGCGCGAAGGGCGGCGAACTCCTTCGGGTCCTCGCTGCTGCCGTAGTCGCTCTTCCAAGCCCAGCCGATGGTGAATTGATGGAAGCGCAGCATGTCCATGACGCCGACGGCAGGGATTGCGGCTCCGAACAGTTCGGGGCGCTGCGTCATGCAGGCACCGACAAGCAAGCCGCCATTGCTACCACCTTGAATCGCAAGCTTCGGCGTACTGGTGTAGCGTTCCTTGATGAGCCATTCGGCGCAGCCGATGAAGTCATCGAAGACGTTCTGTTTGCGCAGCTTAGTCCCGGCCTTGTGCCAGTCGGCTCCGTACTCGCCACCACCTCGAAGGTTGGCCACGGCGAGGATGCCGCCGTGCTCCAGCCAGACGGCGCGGCTGACGGAGAATCCAGGCGTGAGGCTGATGTTGAAGCCGCCGTAGCCGTAGAGCAGGCAGGGCGTGCTGGCATCGAGTTTGAGGTCCTTGCGATGGGTGATGAACATGGGCACCTTGGCGCCGTCCTTGCTGGTGACGAAGACCTGCTTTGTCTCAAAGGGCGAGGCATCGAAATCGATCTTGGGCTTGCGGTAAACCGTGCTCTTGCCGCTGGCGATGTCGTAGCGATAGATCACGCCAGGCGAGGTGAAGCTGGAGAAGGAATAGAAGGTCTCCTTGTGACTGCGCTTGCCGGCGAAGCCACCGGCAGTGCCGATGCCGGGCAGTTCGATTTCGCGCAGGAGTTTGCCTTCAAGATCATGCGCCTCAACCAATGAGCGGGCATCGTGGAGGTACTCGCAAATGAACTGTCCGCCCACGAGCGAGACGCCTTCAAGCTTGTCGCCGTTCTGCGGAATTAGCGTGCGCCACTGCTTGCGATCAGGCTGGGTGGTATCGATAGCGATCACGCGGTAGCGTGGGGCATCAAGGTCGGTCTTGAAGAAGAACACCGGGCCGTCGTTGTCGATGAAGCTATAGTCGGCATCGAAGTCATTGAGCAGTTCGACGACCTCTGAATCGTGCTTCGAGAGGTCCTTGTAGAAAACACGATTGCGCGGATCGGTGCCCTGCGAAATGGTGATAATGAGGTAGCGGCCGTCATCGGTGACACTCGCATCGTAGCCCCATTCTGGCCGGTCAGGCCGGGCGTACACCACGGGATCTTCTTCCTGCTTGGTGCCCAGCTTGTGAAAGTAAACGCGCTTGTTCTCGTTCTTCTGCGTCATGGCGGCCCCATCCTTGGGGGCGGGGTAGCGGCCATAGTAGAAGCCGCTGCCATCTTTGGCCCATGAGGCATCACTGAACTTAATCCACTTCAGCTCGTCGTCGTGATCCTTGCCGGTCTCGACATCACGGACGCGGAATTCCACCCAGTCACTGCCTGCCTTTGACAAGCCATAAGCGAGGTACTTGCCGTCCTCGCTGGGAGTGGTCATGGAAAGCGACACCGTGCCGTCCTTGGAGAGCCCATTGGGATCGAGCAGTTCGCGGGGTTCGGCGCTGAGTGAATCAGCCACGTAGAGCACACCCTGATTTTGCAGGCCTGAATTGCGGCTGAAGAAGTAGCGGCCTCCATGCTCGGAGGGAATGCCGAAGCGCTCGTAATTCCACAGCTTGGTCAGGCGGTCCTTGAACTGGGCACGTCGGGGGATCTTCTCCAGGTAGCCAAAGGTGACCTTGTTCTGCTCAGCCACCCACGCCTTGGTTTCCGCGGAGTTGTCGTCTTCCAGCCAGCGGTAGGGATCGGCGATCTTGGTGCCGTGATAGTCATCGACGACATCGCCCTTGTGACTGGCGGGGTAGGTGAGCTGGGCAAAAGTGGAGATGGTCATGAGCAGAAGCACCGGTAGGGCAGTACGCATGGCGGCAAAGGGTGGCGAGACTGCGGGGGTTATCCAGAGTGAATTTTTGGTTTGATCCAGTCGGATCCAGTCGGATTTGCCGGTAAAATCAGAGTTTGCAGCGGAGAAATCCAACCCGGTGGGCATCGCGGTAAGATACGCCAGTTGGGTGGCGGTTGCAGGCCCTTTATTGGAAGTTGTGAACGGGTTTTGCGTGAATGCTCATGCCGCCGGGATTGCAAAACCGCACGTATGAAAAATAAGGCGCGGCCTCCATCTCCTATGAGTTCCACATTGTTTTCGTCCCTCACCAGCAAGACCGCCATTGTCACAGGTGCTAGCCGAGGCATCGGGCGGGCCATTGCCATCGAACTGGCCCGGCAAGGCGTGCATGTGATGCTGGCCGCGCGCAGTGAAGGGCAATTGAAGGTGGCGGTGGCTGAAATAGAGGCCGCCGGTGGTGTGGCCGCCTTCTCAGTCAGTGATTTGCGGGATCCCGAAGCTCCCGCAGGGCTGGTGAAGGAGACGGTGGCAGCCTTTGGCGGCATTGATGTGGTGGTGAACAATGCCGGGGCGACCAAGCGGGGCGATTTCTTGAAATTGACGGAAGCGGATTGGGCCGATGGCTTTGCGCTGAAGTTCTTTGGGGCGGTGCGCCTGATCCGCGCCGCATGGCCGCATTTGAAGGAACGCCGCGGTTCCGTGGTCAACATCGCGGGCGTGGGTGGGAGGACACCGGGCGCTGAATTTGCCATTGGCGGGTCGGTAAACGCCGCCATGCTTTCGCTGACCAAGGCGCTGGCCGACGCTGGCATTGCCGATGGCATTCAAGTGAACGCCATAAATCCCGGGCCGGTGCGGACGGAGCGGTTGGAAGTACGGCTGCAGGCGCTCGCAGAGCAGAAGGGCATCGATCTGGAAAGCGCGGAGGCGGCCCTGCAACGGCAGATGGAAGTGGCACGCTTCGGTGAGCCGCAGGACATTGCGGATCTCGTTGCATTCATGGTGTCATCGAAGGGCCGGTTCTTCCACGGTTCGCTGGTGGACATTGACGGCGGGCAGACCAAGACCATCTGAGATCGCCGGAGTGCTTGAAACTCCAGAGAAAACATGTGAAAACGGCAACGTTTGAACTCCACGGCTATGCGTCACTTTCTCCTGTTTCTGTTCCTCAATCTTGCCGCGCATGCTGCGGACAAGCCCAATATCTTGTGGATCACCTGTGAAGACAGCAGTCCCCACCTGGGCTGCTACGATGATCCAAACGCCAACACACCGAACATTGATGCGCTGGCGAAACGAGGGCTGTTGTTCCGTCACGCATGGTCGAACGCACCCGTCTGTGCACCTGCACGCACTTGCATTATTTCCGGCCGTTGGGCGCCCTCTGATGGGGCCGAACACATGCGCAGCGAGGTGCCGATGCCTGGTGGGCACAAGATGTTCCCTCAGTTGCTGCGGGAAGCGGGCTACTACTGCACCAACAACAGCAAGGAAGACTACAATCTGATCAAGCCCGAGGGGGTATGGGACGAAAGCAGCAAGAAGGCCCATTGGCGGAACCGCAAGCCCGGGCAGCCTTTCTTTGCGGTGTTCAACCTCTTGATTACTCATGAGAGTCAGATCCGCGCCCGGCCCCACACGCTGGTCCACGATCCAGCGAAAGTGGTGGTACCACCTTACATGCCGGATACGCCGGAGGTGCGGCACGATTGGGCTCAACACTTTGACAACCTGACGACGATCGACGGTCAGGCAGCTGAGATCTTGAAGGCGCTGGAAGATGACGGGCTCGCCCAAGACACCATTGTTTTCTTCTACGCCGATCATGGAACTGGCATGCCGCGCAGCAAGCGGTGGCCGATGAATTCCGGCTTACAAGTGCCCTTCATCACCTATTTCCCAGAGAAATATCAGGCCGTGGCACCTTTCGGCTACCGTGCAGGGGCTCACACGGATCAGATGATCGGATTCATTGATCTGGCTCCCACGGTATTGCGGCTGGCGAGCATGACGCCGCCTGCCTATATGCAAGGCAGCGCGTTCGCGGGTGAGGGAAAGCCCGCACCGCGACAGTTCAATTTTGGTTTCAGAGGACGCATGGATGAGCGGATTGACCTCACGCGGTCAATCACGGATGGACGGTATGTGTACATCCGCCAGTTCATGCCTCACCTGCCGTATGGACAGCACATCGGCTACATGTTTGAAATGCCGACTACACGCGTGTGGAATGATCTGTTTGAACAAGGCAAGCTGACCCCTCAGCAATCCGTGTTTTGGAAGCCCAAGCCCCATGAGGAACTCTACGATTTGCAGGCAGATCCCTGGGAAATAAGGAACCTCGCCCAGGACCCTGAAATGGTCGTCACGAGAACCTTTTTGCGACAGACACTTGCCACCTTGCTTGAGAGAACCCGTGACCTTGGCTTTATTCCCGAGGCGCAACGGTTGGCGGACTCGGCGGGGCAATCCCCCAAGGATGCCTTTGCCGACAACAAGGCGTATCCGGTCAAGGAGGTCGTCAGTGCTGCTCTCCTCGCCTCTGACCTGACGAAGACCTTGGCAGACCCTTTGCTTCCGCTTTTGGCTCATGAGAATGCCGTAGTGCGTTATTGGGGCGTGATGGGACTGGTTATGCGTGGTGCTGATACTGTGAAGACGGCGCATGATGCGGTGCTGCCGCTGCTGGATGACAAGTCGAGTTCCGTGCGTGTCGCGGCGGCGGAAGCGCTGATGGCGGGCGGCACGGATGCGGACCAGGAGAAGGCATGGGCCGTGCTGCTAGGGGCCGCTGATCCGAAAAACGGTGCTGCCATGGCAAGTGTGGAGGCGCTCAATGTGATTGACCGCCTGGGCGGGAAGGCGGCAGCTAAAAAAGATGCCATCGCCAAGCTCTTGACGGGCACGG
>JAQGPI010000134.1 GCA_028293175.1 Verrucomicrobiaceae bacterium
AAAGACCAAGCCTCCACCGACAAAGGCCGATAGTCCAAAGAAGCCAGGATTTACAAACCAGCCTAATAAGACACCTGTCAGTACAAGAGAACCAGCGCCAATGCGCACCTGCCGTTCAAGGCTTATCACCTTCGTAGTCCCGCGCTCGACCGGCAGCCCCGCATCAATCCACGCCAGTGTGCCTCCTTCCACTACCACGGCGTTCTCATAGCCACTGTTGGAGAGTTGTTCGGCTGCCTTGTTCGCACGAGCACCGCTTCGGCAGAGAATGTAGACTGGTTCATTTTTAGCCCCTAGGGTGTCGGGATTCAGAGTGTCCAAGGGCAGACTGCGAGCCTGCGCCACATGCACCTCAGAAAACTCCATTGGAGTACGTACATCAATGACCGTCGCCCCTGGGTTAGCGGACAGGAGGCGGTTTAGGTCAGTGACGGCAATGGTTTTCAAAATGGAAATCGTTCAGTGAATGATGAACGTCTCAACACTCATTACGAGCCAAAAGTAACAAAGCATGCCGCTCGGTCACCGGCATCACAACTTTCGCATTTCGCAGCGCAACGGCGGCATCACCTCAGCGAGCGCCGCGCGCAGCGCCTTCAGAGCATGCCGCAAAGGGATGCTTGAGTACGCCACCAGCCGCAGGCTGACGGTATGCACGGAGATAGCGCTTATGCCGCTCTGGCATTCGGCGTGCTGCTGAAGGCAAGTGCGCGCCACGTTTACTATCTCGCGCGCCGCATTTGGATAACAAAGCAGTACAGTACCCACAAACAGCGGCGCGCCCTTGCCATCGCCGAGCGGCCACATGCGCTCAGGCGTGGCGTGCAGCCTTTCCTGAACGATGAGCTTGCCACCAAAGGTCATGCGAAGCCGCAGGTCCAATTCATCAAACTCCAGCGCCTCCCCATGAGCCACGCGGCCCGGTGCGAGCAACTCCGCATAGAACAATCCCCCGCCCTCCTCGGCTTCTATCACTGTCTCCTGCCGGAAGGCGGAACCGCGCTGAGGAATGAGCCATTCGGGCTGTACCTCCAGCCAGCCACCGGCGGCTACCTGAAACCGTTGGTACTGCATACCAGCCGCTTGTTCGGCTGAAAAGCGGGTATGAATGCGAGTGGCGCTGGGTGTGGTGACGAGTAGCGATGCCCCCGGCCCCACCTTTACATCACTTTCCATTACATCACCCGCAAACACACCCGCCGTAGGGTTTACCCACTGCACCAGCAGCGCATGCCCGTCCCAGTAGGATTTGCTGAGATGGAATGAGCCCTCGTGAACACGGCTCGCTAGCACCGTGCGGCCGGATTCATCCCTCTCCGCATGGAGTTGCAGACGACCGCGCACCGAGCGCGCGTCCACTCCGGCAAGGGTCATGCTGGAATGAGGTCGGTAAAGAAGACGCTGTGATCCAGCCATGCGTGAAGTTCCGCCACACCTTTGCCTGATTTGAGATCGCTCATCACGAACGGACGATCGCCACGTGCCTTGATCGTATCCCGCCGCATCATGTCCAGATCCGCCTCTACGTAGGGGGCGAGGTCTATCTTGTTGATGATTAACAAGTCGCTGCGCGCAATGGCTGGACCTCCTTTGCGCGGGATGTCGTCGCCTTCCGCCACATCGATCACATAGATGAACACATCCACGAGCTCGGGGGAGAACGTGGCGGTAAGGTTGTCGCCGCCGCTTTCAACCAGGATCACTTCCAGCTTGGGAAAGCGCATCTTCATTTCCTCGATGGCCTGGAGGTTCATCGCGATGTCATCGCGAATAGCAGTGTGCGGACAGCCTCCAGTCTCCACGCCCATGATGCGTTCAGCAGGGAGGGCTTGATGGCGGATAAGCATCTCCGCGTCCTCACGCGTGTAGATGTCATTGGTGATCACCGCCATGTCATAGCGGTCGCGCAAATGCTTGCACAGATGAATGCAGAGGGTGCTTTTGCCGCAGCCCACGGGGCCGCCAATACCGATGCGTATGAGTTGTTTGGTCATGAGAGAAACATTCTTGCCGGTGCGGTTTGGTGCCATGCGGTGCCTATGTCATAGCGCGGCAGGCAGGTGCCGATATCGTCCAGTTCCAAGCCTCTGGCATGGCGGATCCATTCGGGGTAACGGGCGGCCATCTGCACCACCAGGGTCTGCACGCTCTTCTGGCCTACGCGGATCAGCTTGAGCGCCGCCTGCGCTACCATCATCACAGTCTGATGAGCCAGCCCGGTCATCGCTGCGGCAGCCGGCATGTTCAAGGCCACGGCTTCCAGTCCAGCAACAACACAGAAGTGCTTGTGCGGCAGGGCTTGTCCTGCCTTCATCAACCAGCCGCGAGTCCGCTCATCAAGCTGACCGGCATGCAACGTCTCAAACAGAGACCATCGTTGCGCGCCCAGGCGGCGACTGGCCTGACGAGGTTCGGCACCGAAGCGCACGGCCTCACTTAACTGATCGAGTTCAATCAACGCCGCCTCATCTTCTGCCGTGGCTGCCAGCCATGCGTGATGCAGCAGCGGCAGCTCCACCCATTGAAGGGTGTCCGCGACTTCATGATTCAAGAAGCGGCCGAGGCCTTCCGCCGTATTAATTTGATCGGTTCCTGTGAGCCCTTCGAGGCCGCCAGAATGCGCAAACCCACCGATGGGATAAGCCGAATCCGTGCTATGCAGCAGGGCTGCCAGCCAGGCAGGGCCATTGTCATCTTCGATATGGTGAGCGGTGCGCATCAATCAATGCTTGTGCCATTGGCCGTCGCCATGCTGATGCCAGCCCGCGCCCTTCTCCTGCGGCGCGTGAGAGTGAGCCGGAGTGTCACAATGCTTGGACGGCTGGAAGACATCATCACGCGCTGTCCAAGTCATACCTGCAGCCGTGATGCGCTCGCGCATGGTAGGCTCTTCAGCGATGATGATTTCGCCGGGGCGCAGCTCGATGGGCAGATGCATGTTGCCAAAAAACCAGGCCGTTCTCGCCGCCAGCAGCGGCTCGTTTGGAAGCGGCACCACTAGCACCGGCTCCGCCATCTGGCGCACACGATAACGTTTTCCCTGCCCTTCCCAAATCACCGATCCATGACGCACCGGATCAGTCAGGGCAAAGGCAAAATCCGTGCCATCCAGCGCAGCGCCACGCCAGCGCCGCCGCGTGAGCGTGTCGCGATCCGCCGCGATGGTCAATTCCTGGAGGTCTTCAGCAGAGCCGGGGACGGCTTGTTCAATCAGGGGCATAGGAGTGAGACGTTAGAACAGAAAATAACGTTGAGCCAAGGGCAGTTCCTTGGCGGGCTCGCAGGTCAGTTCCTCGCCCTCGTACTTCACCATATAGGTCTCAGGGTCCACTTCGATCTTACCCATCGAATCGTTGAACACCATATCCTTCTTGCCCACCATGCGGCAACCCTTCACAGCGCTCACGCGCTTGGCTAGACCCAGCGCCGAGATTGTTCCGTGGTCAATGGATGCTTGGCTGACGAAGGTCAGGCTGGTCTGGTGGCGGGCTCCAGCGAAAGAACCGAACTGCGGCCGGTACATTGTCGGCTGCGGCGTAGGGATGGAGGCATTGGGGTCGCCCATGTTGGCATTGGCAATGAGGCCGCCTTTAAGGATCAGCTCGGGCTTCACGCCGAAAAAGGCAGGCTTCCACACCACAAGGTCCGCGAGCTTACCGATGCCAAGAGAACCCACCTCATGGGCGATGCCATGTGCGAGGGCGGGATTCAGCGTGTACTTGGCCAGATAACGCAACGCCCGGAAGTTGTCCGCCGCCGTATGATTGCCCCCCTTGAGCACGCCAAACTGCGTCTTCATCTTATGCGCCGTCTGCCAGCAGCGAATGATGACTTCCCCTACCCGGCCCATGGCCTGACTATCGCTGGAGATCATGGAAATCACACCGAGATCGTGCAAGCGGTCTTCGGCTGCGATGGTCTGTGGACGAATGCGACTTTCCGCAAAAGCTACGTCTTCAGGGATCCGTGAATCCAGGTGATGGCAGACCATGAGCATGTCGAGATGCTCATCAATGGTATTCACCGTAAAGGGCCGCGTGGGGTTCGTTGACGAAGGCAACACGTTCGGCAAACCGCAGACCTTAATGATGTCCGGCGCATGGCCACCGCCCGCGCCTTCGGAGTGGTAAGTGTGGATGGTGCGGTCCTTGAAGGCAGCAACGGTATCCTCCACAAAGCCCGACTCATTGAGCGTATCCGTATGAATTGCCACCTGCACATCAAGTTCATCTGCGACTCCTAGACAGGTATTGATGGCGGACGGCGTGGTGCCCCAATCTTCGTGCAATTTGAGGCCGATGGCACCGGCCTTCACCTGCTCACGCAACGGCTCTGGCGTGGCGCAATTGCCCTTGCCCAGGAAGCCCAAGTTCATGGGGAAAGCATCGGAGGCCTGAAGCATACGCGCCATGTTCCAGATGCCCGGCGTGCAGGTAGTAGCATAGGTGCCGGTAGCCGGGCCCGTGCCACCGCCAATCATGGTGGTGATGCCGCTGGACAGGGCGTGTTCGATCTGCTGCGGGCAGATGAAATGAATATGCGTATCGATGCCGCCCGCAGTGATGATGCAGCCCTCACCAGCAATCACTTCCGTGCCCGCGCCAATGATCATGGGATCGTACTTGCCCATGGCATCCGGGTACACCGAGCCGATGCCCGTCTGGATGCAAGGATTGCCCGCGTGACCGATGCCCACGATGCGACCGTACTTGATGCCTATGTCACACTTGATGATGCCCGCCTCCACATCCATGAGCAGGGCGTTGGTGATCACGAGGTCCAGCACTTCCACATCCAGCGCCACCGGAGACTGTCCCATGCCATCACGGATCACTTTGCCGCCGCCGAATTTCACTTCATTCCCATAGCCTCCGCCTTCGGCAATGAGGTCGCGCTCGACTTCGACGAGAAGCTCGGTGTCCGCAAGGCGCACACGGTCACCCACGGTGGGGCCGAAGAGTTCGGCGTACTGCCGACGGGAAAGAATAAGGGCCATGAATTTAAAGGTGTAAATTAATCCAGCGATCCGCTGACCAAGTCATTGAAGCCGTAGACAATCCGCTGCCCCGCCAAGGCCACGATCTCCACTTCACGCTCATCACCCGGCTCGAAGCGCACGGCATTGCCTGCCGGGATGTTCAGCCGAAAACCCCTGGCTTTGTCACGGTCGAACTTAAGTGCGGTGTTGGTTTCAAAGAAGTGGTAGTGACTGCCCACCTGGATGGGGCGGTCCCCTGTGTTGGCGACGCGGATGACATGGGTTTCTAGACCGAGATTGGCCTGGATGGGACTGCCGTTGGGATCTGGAATCACTTCGCCGGGGATCATACTTATCTCAAGTTTAGCAGGAACGGTGCAAAGGCACCGAAAAAATGGTGTGCCTCGTGTATGATAATTTTATGGCAATGATGTGACGATTCCTGGGTGGGACGCAGTCCTTGGCATGGTCGGTGCTGGGGTAAGTGGCGAATCGCTCACCCACCACTCATACCCATGAAGTTGAAAAACCTGATCCACCTTGCCTGCATCGCCGCTTCGTCGGCTGTGCTGCCCACCGCCCACTCAGAGACCCTGAAGCTCGGCTACTCTGATTGGCCCGGATACACCGTGCTGGAAGTGGCCAAGCAGAAGGGCTGGTTCAAAGAGGCCGGGCTAGATGTAGAGCTGGTCTGGTTCGATTATCTGCCCTCCCTGGATGCTTTTTCCGCCGGTAAAATTGACGGCGTGTGCGTGGTGGCTACCGATGCACTGGTGAATGGTGCCAATGGAGCCAAGAGCAAGATCGTCGCCCTTCTGGATTACAGTGATGGCAGCGATGCCATTGTAGGCAAGCCTGGCATCAATTCCATCAAGGATCTGAAGGGACAAAAGGTGGGCGTGGAGGTAACGCTCGTGGACCATTTGCTGCTACTGAAAGCCCTCGAATTGAACGGCATGAAGCAGTCCGACATCGAACTGGTGAACACCCCCACCAACGAAACCCCACAGACACTGGCTTCTGGCAAAGTGGCGGCCGTGGGTGCTTGGTACCCTTCCTCTGGTCAGGCGCTCAAGGCGGTGGCTGGGTCCAAAAAGCTCTTCTCCAGTTCGGAAGCCAAGGGGCTGATTTATGACGTGATGGCGGTGAATCCCACCAGCTATGCAAAGCACAAGGAAGACTGGACCAAAATCGTGGGCATCTACTACAAGTGTGTGGATTACATTCTAGACGCGAAAACAAAGGACGACGCCATAAAGACTATGGCCGCCAAGGTGGGTGCTGAGGGGGCAGACTATGCGGCCAACGTGCCCGGCACGCATTTCCTGACCCTGAAGGAAGCCAAGGCCGCCTTTAAAAAAGGAGAGGGACTGGATTCCATCTACGGCTCCATGGCCGTGGGCAACAAGTTCAACCTGGACAATAAGGTGTACAAGGAATCCCAGAAGCCCGCGAGTTACCTCGCCCCGGGCATCGTTGAGAGCCTCAAGTAAGCCGGCCACTTCAGCACCCAACACCGACTTAAAAAAAGATGGCACACGGCGATTGGCTGGGATTGAAACAGGAGTTGGCGTCCAGTCGACGGCTCGTGCTCACCCTGCTTTCATTCCTCGCGCCACTCGCCCTCTGGAGCGCGGTGAGCTATCTGCCATTCGTATGGCATCCTTTGGTCCACGTCACTGTGCCCGGTGACGTGGACTACTTCACGGATGACATGGAAGTTCCGTACGCGGACTTCAACAACGAGCTGGCCAAGGTTAAGGCCGCAGGCGGCGCCGTGCCTGAAGGCTATCCCGTGAATCCGGTGTATCTGCCTGCCCCTCACAAGGTGGCGCGGGCGTTCTACACCGCCTTCACCACTGAACCCCGACTGCCCCACGAACCTTGGCTGCATCAGAGCCTTGGCCACAGTATCCGCACGATCTGCTGGGGGTTCTTTATCTCTTCGCTCTTCGGTGTGCCGCTGGGCATTCTTTGCGGCACCTATCGTTTCTTCTCACGGCTGCAGGAGCCCTTCATCGAGTTCTTCCGTTACCTTCCTGCACCAGCCTTCGGGGCCCTGTGCGTTGCCATCCTCGGTATTGATGACGGCCCCAAAATTGCGATCATCTTCATCGGCACCTTCTTCCAGCAAGTGCTTGTGATTAGCAACACTGTGCGCAAGGTTGATCCTGCACTGATCGAAGCCGCACAGACGCTAGGGGCCAGGGGCTGGCAACTTGTCCGGCGTGTCATCATCCCCGCCTCCATCCCCGATGTGTACACGGACATGCGCATTCTCCTCGGCTGGGCTTGGACCTATCTCATCGTGGCTGAGGTGGTGGGCACCATGTCAGGCATCACTTTCTTTATCAACCAGCAGGCGCGTTACCGAAACTTCGATAACGTCTACGCGGCCATCGGAATGATCGGCATCATAGGCTTCAGCTCCGACCTTCTTCTATCCTGGATTGGCGGCCTGATCTTTCCATGGAAGCGCAAGAATCGGACAGGCAAATCCGCCAGGTCCTGGTGGCCTAAACGACCGGTCAAAATAACAACGGTGGAAGTTCCTGTTGAAGCAGGAACCTGAATTTTTGTCTCCGTATGAGCGCAACTAGCATTCCAATCCCTGACTATCGCAGCCTCTCTCCTGATGTGGCGGCAAGGTTTGAGCGCATCCGCCAGCGGCCTGTGATCCTGAGCGTAAAGGGCTTGCTGAAGAAGTTTGGTACGAACGGCTCTGCACGCACGGTTTTTGAAGGCGTGTCACTCGACATTCATCGGCGCGAGTTCATTTGCGTCATCGGTCCCTCGGGCTGCGGCAAGTCGACGTTCCTCCGAATCGTCGCAGGTCTGGACGAATGCTCGGCGGGTGAAGTGTTGTTGGATGGAAAATCAGTAGCGGGCCCTGGACGGGACCGCGGAATGGTCTTTCAAGGCTATACGCTGTTCCCCTGGCTGACGGTGAAACGCAATGTGATGTTCGGCCTGGAAATGCAGGGCAAAAACGGCAACTCCGCCGAAAGCGAAGCGCGCCAGTGGCTGGACATGGTGGGGCTCGGCAAGTTCGAGGACTCGTATCCGCACGAACTCTCTGGCGGCATGAAGCAACGCGTGGCCATCGCCCGGGCCTTGGCAAACGAGCCACGCATCCTCATCATGGATGAGCCTTTCGGTGCGCTGGATGCCCAAACGCGCTGCCAGATGCAAAGCTATCTTCTGCAGATTTGGAAGAAGGTGGATGTGACTATTCTCTTCATCACCCACGACCTGGAGGAAGCAGCCTACCTCTCGGACCGCATCCTCGTCATGGGCACCAATCCGGGTCGCGTAGTGGAGTTCATTGACAACCCCATCCCCCGACCGCGCAGCCCCGCGCAGTTCCTCTCAGCCGAGTACTTGGCGCTGAAGATGCGCCTGGAAGAACTCATTCACCCGCCCGTCGAAGCCGAAGAAGACCGGCTGCCCATGGTGAAACTCACCAATGCAGGGGACGATGTCGAATAAGGTTCTGAGAGACACCTCACCGGGAAGCTAAAAACCCGCGCCAGCCACCGAAGTCTGTAATGTCCTGGGCACCCTCCGCTGTGATAGCTTCACACAAGAAACACTTCACTTCGCTGCCATCCTCTAGCGTCACTGTGCCAATGCCCAAGGGCGCGGGAATCTTTGATACAAACTCTCCAAATGCCGCTGGTGACAATTCATAGATTTCCACTTCAATGGAGCCGCCACCTTCTTTCACCCGCATCATGCCGGGCTTTGGCGGTACGGTACCAGGAAGGGCGATGAATTTGTAACAAAGGGCAGTGCGAGCGCTGCGGACAAAACGTGCGTTCAGAGCCGTGAGTTGATGATGCAGCGGCAACCCGCGCAGATGGGCACCCACAACGGCAAGTTGAACCGTGCCAGTTCTTTCAGCCATTGGCAGTGGAGCTTCGCCAAGGTGCGCCGCGGCCAGAGCGAGTAAACCATCATCATGAAATGCAGGGCCAATAAGAGTGACGCCAAACCCCGGACCGGCAGCAAACCTGGCGGTTGAAATGGTGACCGCAGAGAGGTCTAGCAAATTGACGAAGTTGTTGAAGATGCCGTAGTGCGAATTCAACTTTATGGGTTCCGCTTTGACCTCGGCGATAGAGTACAAAGCGGGAATCGTGGGCACCAGCAGCACTTGCATTTTTTCCCACTCCTTCTCCGTCCGCCGCGCCAGTTCTTGCAGTCTGTACATGGATTTGAACGCATCCACGGCCTTTAAATCACGGGCACTGCGGATGATGCCAGCGACTGTCGGGTCGAGTCCCTCACGATCCCCATCCACGAATTCCCCCACCCCTGCATATCGCTCCGCCACCCACGAACCTTCGTACAAAAGACGTGCTGTTTCAGCAAAGGCCGTGAAATCGATCTCAACTGTCTGCGCTCCGAGCTCGACCGCGCGCTTCACACTTTCGCCATAGAGAGCGACGACTTCGGCTGAGCAATTGGCCCGTATGTAGTCCGGCGGCACCAATCCTACAACGGTGTCTGCATAAGCTCGAGCACAGGGGGCATCGGCTGGCATCGCACGAGAGAAAGGATCAAGGGCATCGAACCCACGCACGATGTTTGCCAC
>JAQGPI010000143.1 GCA_028293175.1 Verrucomicrobiaceae bacterium
CTCCCAATGAACGCGGATTTCCAGACATCAAACTCATTATTTGGGGGCCATCTTTTACGTCAAGACTGCTGTGATAGAGGAGGAGGCTGCATGTGCCTGCATCAAGGTAGCAGCACCTTCAACCGCATGAAGTGCTTCGATGCACCTGGGGCTGTGGTGTTGTCCTGTACTTGAGTAAAACCCGCAGGACTATTGGCGGGCGTTATGTCGGTGGTTACCGCATTGCTTGGCACTGTACCGATGATGCCGTAGCTGCTGCCCGGGGTCCAGTTAATAAGGTCATCGCTGACCTCCACCTGGTACTCCACATCCGGTGCAATGCGGGTAAAGCTGAGTCGCTGGTGGCCATCGGCGAAGTCAATGACCGGAAGGCCTAAGGCGCTTGTCTTTGTCGGGTTCATGCCCAAGGCGTACTTGGCAAGGTTGGGCACACGATCATGCGCCGGACTGATACCGTCGCCGCCAATGGTGGGCACATTGGCATTACTGCCAAAGAAGATGTTCTTCCATACATCATAAGGGCGCTCGTGAATGGTCACCATAGTGCTGGTGGGAGTGATGAACAGCGCGCCGCCCGTACTGTTGCTGAGCGTGAGGCTGAAGGTCTCGTCTCCTTCCACCACGGAGTCACTGCCGATGGAGACGACGATGCTCTTGGTACCTACTTCACCATCCAGCCACGTCAGGACAGCGCCAGAAAAAGAGTAGTCGCTGCCACTTGTCGCGGTGCCATTGGAGGCAGCGCAGGTAACACTCACTGAGCCCCAGGAGCCGCCGGTGCGGGCGATGTTGAGGGTTATGCTGCCATCGCTCTCAGTGACATCCGCCGTGCTGCTGGTCATGCTGATCTGGCCGGGGGTGGCGACTACAATATCGCGCACTGTTTCCGCCACGCCGATGGTTCCCAATGAGGTCGCATGGCCTGTGCCTGTATCGACGACATAGAGGTTCGAGGTGGCGTCTGTAGCACTGTTGAGCACGGCGAAGGCGGTGCCACCAGGCGTGAAGTCAAGGCCTGTGAGGCCTTCGGAGTCCTTGCCCAAAGGACCCACAGTGCTAAGCGCGCCGCTGCTTGCCCCTAACGGAGAACCGCCAGGGGAGCCGACGCGCACCAGAATGTCGAGCGTCTTGTCGATGGCGTAAACGGTGGGCGCGAAGCCCGGCGTGTAATCCGCGCCCACAATGCCGGGTGTTGCGCCCGCATGCACATCACCCGCGACAAAGGCAAGCGCCGTATCACTTGCTATGACGGCACCAGTGGTGGGATCAAGGCGGATGTTCTGACCGGTGCTGCCGAAGAGATGAAGTTGATCCGTGACTGGATCGAAGCCCAAGTCGAAACTGGGATGCGCCAGTGTCATGGAGGCAATGGGCGTGAGCACGGCCGTGGCGGGATTGAGCAGATAGAGCGTGGCGTTCACATTGCTGGTGCCGCCCTCCGCACCCATAACGTAAAGCTGGCCGGTGGAACGGCGAAACGCCAGCCCGCGCATCGTTTGAGGACTGTTGATTCCCGTGACCGCGACATTGCTGATGATGGTGCCCGGTGCCCCGCTGGTGAATCGTATCAACGACCCCAGGCCCGTGATGGCGATGATGGGCTGCGATGGCGGGATGTCGTCATCGTTGATCGTGAGCGTCGCCTGAGTGATGGGCCCGTAGCCCGCTCCACCGGTGATGTTCGACAGGTTGAGATTGATTGTTTCCGCAAGCTCGGTGCTGGTATCGTTGAAGATGGGCACACTGAACGGCTGCGATGTGGTGTCGCCATCAGCCCAAGTCAGCACACTGGCCCCCGCTGTGAAATCGGCGGGGGAGGTGGCGGTACCGCCGGTGGATGAACAGACTACGCTCACTGCCCCGGTGGAGCCGCCCGTGCGGTTGACGGTTACGGTAGCGGTGAGGGCATTTTCCGCGACGGTGTAAGTGATGGCGCTGAAAGCCAGGGCCCCGCCTGCCGGAGGCGGTGGCGGCGTGCCGGTGCTCTCCACGGCACCAAGATCGAATGCGCCGCCGATGATGCTGCGGGTGATGGAGGACTGCGGGGAAACGTATTCTTCCAGCACCGGCGGATCACCAGCACCCAAAGCGGTGGCAGCATCAATGATGTTCGAACCTGTTAGAACATGATAGTCGCGCGTGGCGGTATTGACGAAGTGCGGATTGTTAGCTCCCTGCGCATCTCCCAGCAGCAGGTTGTTGGTGCCCAGCAGCAGGCCTTCATAAGCATGGCCGGGGTTGTCCTTTTGCCAGCCGGGGCTGATCCAGTTGCGCCCAAGCGTGATGTTGCCTCCGCCATTGGTCGCACCGCCGGTGCTGAAGGTCATGGCCGTGTAAATGCTGCTCTGCACCGAGCTGTCGGAATAGAAGACATTGTCGCGGCAGTCGAGAGTTTCATTGACCATCGCGCCGCCGGTGTAGTTCGTGGAAGGAAGAAAGAACAGTGCCAGCCGGTCCTTGTGACTGACGATGGTGTTGTGATAGAAATGCAGCACCCCGCGCTTCTGCGACGCATAGCTAGCGGGGCCATTGTACGCGCCCCACCACACCATGCTCATCGGGCTGGTAAAGCTCTGGATCGTGATCAGGTTGCCGTAGATGTAGCTGTCCTTGTAATCTGGCAACGATTCGATCACGCCGCCACCCTGCGGATCAAGGAGGGCAAAGACATTGGATTCCTCCAGCATGTCGAATTCATTGTAGCGGATGATCTGCCCGGAAGACCGGTCCTTGATAGCCACCCCATGGCAGTTGGCGCGCAAGGGACCGAAATGATTGTACTGATAGGTGACCCCTGCGGCCTCGATATAACAGTGATGTTCGTGGTAGCCGTTGCTGATGATTTTGGAAGCGTCTGCAGGATTAACGGTTAGCGGCAACGAGTTGTCGTGGAAGTAATTGTGCTCGATCAGCAGGCGTTGCGAGGTCATGGCCGAGCCGTTCTTGGAATTGGCGAAGATGCCATTACAGCAGTAGCTGATTTCGCAGCCGCGAATCGCCAGATCGTGCGCCCATTCGATGTAGATGCCGCAGGCGAAGTCGTCCCAGGGCTTCACCAAACCATGCTGATCCGTGAGTGTGATGCTATTGTCCGAAGTGTAGAGCGCGTTGCGGATGTCGAGATTTTCGATGTCGATGAAGCTGATGTGGAAAGTGCCATATCCCCCTGTGGTGGCGAACACGGTGGCCTTAGGGCTCACCACGATGATCCCGATCTGGGAGAATAGGGAGGCCCGCCAGTCCACGCTCGTGTCTTCGATCGCATCCTTGCCATCCAGCACCGGCAGCGCGCCAGTGACAGGATCCGGCACGCCGTGAATCACGATGTGCTGAGCGGCAGTACCCGTGCGCGAGACTTGAATGATCTCATGATAGCCACCAGGCGTTGTGTGGATATTAACAACATCTCCAGGGTTGAGTTGGTCCCAAGGCACATCCCTGAGACGGGTCTTTGAATAACTCGGCCCCACATCATAGATCGTGGCCTGGGTTTGATGTACGACTAGAAAGGCGAGGGCCAATACGAGTACTGAAAGTCTCATGGGGGAGGAAAGAAGCAGCGGTCTTTGGCTGAAGATCTCGCTACCGATGGCCTTTTGGGCGCTTCCACTATCGCCGTGAGGAAGAGGATTACAACCTAGCTTCACGGTGCTTGGCAACGGCATCCGAAAAAATAACGAAGAAACCTTGTCAGGAATGGTCAATCCCGATCAAAGAGAGGCAGAGGCACCCCTAACCCTGAATGAATCACCCTGACCGCTTCCTGCCTTTGTTCCTGGAAGTCCAAACGGACTTGCGTGCCTTCATCGGGGCGATGGTGCGCGATCCCGTTACGCGAGAAGACATCTTCCAGGAGGTTTCGATGGTACTGTGGAAAAAATTTACCACCTACGATCCGACCCGGCCCTTCGGGGCCTGGGCCCGGGGCATTGCGGCGCGCAAGATCCTGGAGGACCACCGGCTGCGTTCGCGCCTGCCAGAGGCTTTTCCCCCAGAGGTCATTGAAGCCGTAGCCGCAGGGTTTGACGAAGAGGAGGGCCACTCCTGGCGGGAACGTGAACTCGCGCTCAACCAATGCCTCTCCCTGCTGCCGGAACGCTCCGCCGCGCTGGTGGCAGACCGTTATCAAAAAGGCCACGCGGTGGAAGACATTTCCACCGATACCGGCATGACCATTGATGCGATTTATCAAGCCCTGAGCCGCCTGCGCAAACAGTTGCGCGAATGCGTGCAGCGCCGCCTCGGCCTCCTGAACAACTAAGCCGACATACCTTTCCCCTAATGCCTCTTCCCGCCCATAGCCCTGAGTTCGCTCGCCTCGCCACACGCTGGCTGGAAGGCACGGCGACGGCTGCGGAGGCGAAGCTGCTGTTTGAGAGCGTGCAGGCAGACAAGGCTTGTGCCAAGGAGTTTGCCGATCAGGCGAGGTTCGAGCTGCTGTTGCAAGACACGCTGCGTGAACGGCTGCGAGAGCAGGGCATCGCGGCCGGTGCCAGGGAGAAGGCGGCGACCTATCACCGCCGCGCCACCGTGCGCCGGGCTCTGGCGGTGGCCGCGATGATTGCGTTCACGGGTTACCTGTTGTGGCTGGTGTTGCCCTCCGATCACAGTCAGCCGGTCCCAGAGACGGTGCAAGTTCCACAGGTCATGCCTTTTCCCCGATCCCATCCCATGCCGGGTAACACCATGGTGCTGATGGCCCGCGAGGACCCGGCGAAGCCTGCCGCGGATACGCCGCCCGATCCGTTGCAAAAGCAATTGGACCAGTTTTTCCTGACAGGCATTGATCTCGACAAAGTGCCTCTGAGCCGCGCACTTAAACAACTCGAAGACCAGCTCCGAGAACTGAATTTTGCCAATAAGGCCGAGCTCGCAGCCTTGCACGTGCAGCTTCCCCCTGGTGCCGGGGCACAGCCGGTTACTTTCCACTCGGGCAGCATATCATTCCTGAAAGCCGTGCGAGCCCTGGCGGCGCTTGCGGGCTACGACGTCAATGCGGATGACACCAGTGTATCACTGCTGGCTCGTGGAAATGGGAATCCTATGCAGCAGGAGTCCCGCACTCTAGACACGCTGCTGACGAAGCTCGGCGCGACCTCTGACCCCAACCGCAACCGCTTGCGGGAGTTGTTTAACGATGCACGATCGTTGGGGTTGCAACTGGATTCGAGCTTGGATGCAAACGGCAACATTTTGGGTCTCCAGGCCACGCCCGGCCAGTTCGAAGCGCTGGCGCTCATGGCCGAGTCCCGCGATCAGATCCGCAGCATGCCGCCGATGCGCTTCTACATGCGGGCCAGCCGTTCCCAGCCGGGTACCCAGAATCATATCTTTACGGGTTCGGAGGCCGAGAGAGAGCGCGCTCAGTTCGAAATGGCCACCGGTCCGGACCGGCCAGCGCCAGTCATTGTTCCCATCCTCGAGTTCGTGCCGACGGATATTTTCCCTCCCGGCACCATCATGGTGGTAGCAACACCCGTGGGAGGCGACAAAATTTACTTGCGCGTCAGCCCTAGCTTTAAAAATGATCCGCCAACCCCGGAGCAGCGGCTGGCCACAACCCCATCGGCGGGGAAAGATGCCACCGTTGCCGTTGTGGGTGCAACCTTCCAAGGCAAAGGCGAAGTCCTTACACTGAATGTTGGAGCGACGATCGAAAATCTTGCCGATGTGCGGCTGGCGACTGCCGGCATCGGGGGAAACACGGTGAATGCAGGCGGATTGAATTTCCTTAGCAATAGCCAAACTTTGTCAAGCGGCAGCACCTTTAACATCGACATGCCCACCGGTAGTACGGCAATGAACGCAGACGCCGCCATTCAAGCATTGTCTAAGTTAGGCCCTTCATCGGATACAACTTTGGGCACCTGGACTGTTCGCATCTTAACTGTCAATGGTACGACTATGGTGACCGGAAACAATCGAGCAGACCTCGTCACGAAGCTCGAATTTTATCGGGAACCTTGATTGCTGATTCCCGCCCAAACATAGAACAGGCGGTGAAGCCATGCTCCACCGCCTGTTTGAATTGGGATGATCGTACGAAGCTTACTTCGCGCGGCTGAGGTAGGTGCCGTCCTCTGTCTTGACGTTGATCTTCTCGCCGGGGCCAATGAAGAGAGGAACCTGGACGACAAGGCCGGTGACCATGATGGCTGCCTTGTACACATTGTTAGCGGAGTCCCCCTTCACGCCTTCAGGCGCTTCGGCGACGGTCATTGGCAGCGAGGGCGGCAGTTCCACCGCAGCCACAGCGTCATCGGTGAAGACCACATTGTACTTCTCGCCTTCGATGAGGTACTTCTTTACATCCGAGATAAGGTTCTCGCCCACCAGCACATCTTCGAAGGTCTCCGGATGCAGGAAGTGGTAGCCATCGCCGTCCTTGTAAGAGAACTCATGGTACTCCTTGTTGAGGTTCACAGCATCGAGTGACTCATTGGAAGTCATGCGCAGGTTCTTCACGCTGCCGCTGGCCAGGCTCTTGATGGTCATCTGCACAAACGAAGCCATACGCGGGGGCGTTTTGAGCTCCGTTTCAGTGATGAGGTACACATCGTTGTTGTGACGAACCGCTTGTCCGCGGCGAAGGTTGATGACAGGTGTGGAAGCCATAAGAAGGTGGGGCGCTTTTCATCGCCATTCTAGCACAGGATGCAAGGGGGAAGTTGCGGGATTACGCCACCCCTCCCCGGGGCGAATCAGTAGAGCAGCCCAAAGAAAACGCCGGCCACATAGGCAGCCTTGCACGCGTAGTGGAGGCTTTGGTCCACATTGAAACTGGTGCGGCCCTCGCATTTTACGTAGTCGATGATCCAATGAATGCCGAACTCAAACAGGGCCACTGCCCAGGCAAATTTCAGGGAGCCTAGAACCACCCAAACCGTGCCGGCATGCACCAAGCAATGGGCGGAAAGCACGTGCAGCCACATGCTGCTCGGTTTGCCATCATCCGTGTCTTTAGGCACCAGATTCCGGTTCTTGTTCACCGCCATGAACTCGCTTTGCCAGGCGAAATCCGCAAAAGCATGCCCGATGGCGAGTGCGAAAAAGACAACGAAAGCATTGCCGAGGCTAAGCTGGGACTGCCCAAGAAAATGAAGCATGGGTGAGATGAGCGAGGGACGCGGGATATGAGGCAACAGCGACCACCCTTCTCTTCAGACTGAAGAGAAGCGGGCTCCGCAAACGGTAATCCAAATTACATGCTATAGAACCGCGCAATCTTCTCGTTCACATCACGCAGGCGGCGCGCCAGCGTTTTACCGATGCCTACCAGGAGGTGCGCGGCCGGGAGCGGATACTCGTTGACGAAATCTTCCAAAGATTCACGGGTGATCTTCCATACCTGGGAGAACTCGACGGCCGTGACCGTTGCGCTCGCAAGGTTGGGATCCAGTACGTTGATCTCGCCGATGGTCTCGCCACGGCCAATCTTGCCCAGCAGCACGGCGTGACCTCCACGTAACATGGTGGCATGCAATGAGCCGCCCACGACGAAGAACAGGCAATCCTGATTGAGCCCTTCCTCAATGAGGTGGCTGTCCTTTTCCACCGGCAGGAATTCGCCGTAGCCGCTCAGCAGCCGCCGGTCGTCGTCGCCCAATGGATTCAAGATGCCCAGCGCAGGAAGTTCGGGAGAAGAGAAGTCGGTGCTCATGGAGAGGTGATGGAAATGCTATCCTCACGTCAACCGCCAGTCTTGGCAAGAATTTATCGGAGTTCATGCGAAAGTCCGATGCGGAAGCATAAGGCAGATGCTCTCTTTCGCCCCGCTCCCTGATGCTTGTATCTTATTAACAAGCCCTTAGGACCGTCCAATGCCCTAAATTCTGCTGGATTTTACGGCACTTGACGTCAAAATCGCGGGCTCTCGTTCTGAGAGGTGCTCTCTGAACATCAAACCCTGACAACAACATCATCATGTCCGACCAATCCTGCCGTTCGAAATGCTCTTTTGAGTGGGCCTCCGCCCACCTGATCCTCCGCCTGTGGGTGGGATGTCGTCTGCTCTTCGCCGGCCTTGACAAGATGCGTGAAAAGGGCGGTAGCGGCTTTGGCACAGAATTCATTGCTAAAAGCATGGAGCCCATCAAGGCCAACATGATCCAATACGCCACCATCCTGCCAAAGTGGTCCGTGGAAATCTTCGCCCAGGTGCTGCCTTTCGCCCTTCTTGCCATTGGCGCATGGGTGATCATCGGCCTCTTCACCCGCCTCAGCCTTACCGCCGCCGGCCTTCTGTTCGTCGGCCTTGCCACCGGTTTGATGGCCCTGCCAGATGATGACCAGGCCGTGCAGCGCGGCATTGAAGTGGCCATCACCGCTTTCGCCCTTGTCACCTCCGGTGCTAACTGGTTCTCACTGGACGGCCTCTTCTTCCGTCGGAAGCCTTCAGCCGAGTAGTCTTTCGCTTCGTAACTTCCCTGTTCGTAACAGGACCACCCAGATGTCTTCCATCATCATGAACGAAGCCCCTTCTTCATCTACCGCCGGGCTCACGCCCTTCATGGACCGGCGCAATTTCCTCCGCACCAGTGTTCTCACTGGCTCAGCGGCTTACCTCGCCACCAGCAAAGGTGCCGTGGCCCAGCAAACATCGCCTGACCGCAAGCTTAAGGTTGCCCTCGTCGGCGCCGGTGCCCAGGGCAAGCGCTTGCTTGAATCCTGCGGCGACATTGAAGGCATCCAGTTCGTCGCCATCTGTGACATCTGGGGCTATAACCGCAATCAAGCCGCTGCCCGTATCAAGCGTACGTATGGCAGTTGCAACGACTACGTGGACATCGAAGAGATGCTCGCGAAGGAAAAGGACGTGGACTGCGTGCTCATCGCTACGCCAGACTTCCTGCACGCCCCCTTCACTCGTCTGGCCCTCCAGGCTGGTAAATCGGTGTACTGCGAGAAGCTGATGACCAACACCATTGACGCTGCCCGCGACATGGTGAAGGCCCAGCGCGAAACCGGGGGCATCCTGCAAATCGGCCATCAGCGCCACAGCAATCCCCGCTACCACAACGTGCGCAACAACGTGCTGGGCAACAACCTGCTCGGCCGCGTGACGCATTGCTATGGCCAGTGGAACCGCGGTGTCTCCGCCTCTGTCCCCCTCACCACCTCGAAAAGCACCGAAATCGACGCTGCCACACTGACCAAGTACGGCTTCGGCAGTATGGAGGAGTTCCTCAACTGGCGCTTCTTCAGCAAGTTCGGCGGTGGCCCCATTGCTGACCTCGGCGCTCACCAGATTGACATGTTCAACTGGTTCCTCAAAACCACTCCTACCTCCGTCATCGCCACCGGCGGTGTGGATTATTATGATGGCAAGGATGGCCGCGCGAAGTTCGAGCTTCCGGACAACGTGATGGCGATTTACGAGTACAAGACGCCCACCGGCACCACCCGTGCCTACTATCAGGTGCTCACCACCACAGGCTCCCAGGCTTACTACGAGAAGCTCATGGGCATCGACGGCTCCGTGGTTATCTCGGAAAGCCCCACCACCAATCAGATCTACCGTGAGCCGAACGCTCCCTCATGGATCAAGTACTCCGAAGGCGACAACGCTTTCCTCGCCCGTTCCAGCGCCTCCGTGCATAACAAGTGGTGGGAAAAGCCCAAGCCCTGGTACCGTGCCCCCTCTTGGATGGACGTGAAGGCGGACTCCCGCGAATCGAAGGCTCTCGAAGCCTACGAACTCGGCGTCTCGCTCTCGCGCAAGCCGCACAGCCCGCATCTCGAAAACTTCTTCGACTGCGCCCGCAAGAAAGATCCCAAGGGCCTCAACTGCCCTGTCGACGAGGCCTTCAAGTCCTGCGTCACCGTGCTAAAGTGCTACGAGTCCATCAAGAGCGGAGCCAAGTACGTGTTCACGCCTGAAGACTTCACCGCCTGATAGCGCATACCAAACCCTCATACACTATCCCCATGCATACCAAGACCCTGATCCTCTGCGGCAGTCTCGCTGTCGCCACCACGCTCGCCCTCAGTTCCTGCGGCAAGTCCGACAGCGGCGCTCCTGCCGCCTCTTCCGCCCCCAAGGCTGAAGCTGGCAAAGTTCCCGCTGCCGAAGCTCCCAAGGCTGCTGCTCCTGCCGGTGAGCAGGAGGAAATCAAGCCCACCTATCCCAAGCCCATGTTCGTCGGCACGCCAGTGCCTCCTGGTGACGTGGCCAACTTGGAAGAGCCTGTGGGTGAAGACAAGATCCAGAAGACCTTCATGGCTCCGAAGGGCACCACCAATGTCGCCCTGGGCAAGAAGGTGACCAGCTCCGATACCAACATCGTGATCCCTGGTCCTGACTCCCTGAAGCTGCTGACCGACGGCGACGCCGACAGCTCCGACGGTTGCTTCGTTGAGCTCGCTCCTGATCCACAGTGGGTGCAGATCGACCTGGAAAAGGACTATGACATTTCCAAGATCCTCGTCTGGCATTTCCATCGCCAGGCCGTGATCGTGAAAGGCGTCGTGGTTGAAATCTCGGATGATCCTGAGTTCAAAACCAAGACGGTCGTCTACAACGCCGACATCGAAGACGCCTGCAAGCAGGGCAAGGGTAGCGACAAGGCCTGGGTGCAGACCAACCATGGCCGGATG